>NZ_JAPAEP010000014.1:0-374 GCF_025842465.1 Exiguobacterium sp. N5 | reverse complement strand
GATCCAGCCGCACCTTCCGATACGGCTACCTTGTTACGACTTCACCCCAATCATCTGCCCCACCTTCGGCGGCTGGCTCCTTACGGTTACCTCACCGACTTCGGGTGTTGCAAACTCTCGTGGTGTGACGGGCGGTGTGTACAAGACCCGGGAACGTATTCACCGCAGTATGCTGACCTGCGATTACTAGCGATTCCGACTTCATGCAGGCGAGTTGCAGCCTGCAATCCGAACTGAGAACGGCTTTCTGGGATTGGCTCCACCTCGCGGCTTCGCTGCCCTTTGTACCGTCCATTGTAGCACGTGTGTAGCCCAACTCATAAGGGGCATGATGATTTGACGTCATCCCCACCTTCCTCCGGTTTGTCACCGGC
>NZ_JAPAEP010000013.1:0-804 GCF_025842465.1 Exiguobacterium sp. N5 | reverse complement strand
AAAAACATGTTGACATTATGTTAAAATAATGTTAATATCATATTTGTCTGGTGGCGATAGCGAGACGGCCACACCCGTTCCCATGCCGAACACGGAAGTTAAGCGTCTCAGCGCCGAAAGTAGTTGGGGGATCTCCCCCTGTGAGGATAGGACGTTGCCAGGCTACATATTGGAGGATTAGCTCAGCTGGGAGAGCACCTGCCTTACAAGCAGGGGGTCGGCGGTTCGATCCCGTCATCCTCCACCATTTACACCTGCCGGTGTAGCTCAGTTGGTAGAGCATCTGACTTGTAATCAGAGGGTCGAGGGTTCGAATCCTTTCGCCGGCACCATTTGATCTTTTTAAAAAGTCTACCGCTAGAAATTATACCTTGCCGGGGTGGCGGAATTGGTAGACGCACAGGACTTAAAATCCTGCGAGGGTTTCCTCGTGCCGGTTCAAGTCCGGCCCTCGGTACCATTAATATTTTCCCATGATGATTATTCGTCTCGCACCCTTAGCTCAGCTGGATAGAGCGTTAGACTACGAATCTAAAGGCCGGGAGTTCGAATCTCTCAGGGTGCACCATTTTTAGACGGGAAGTAGCTCAGCTTGGTAGAGCACTTGGTTTGGGACCAAGGGGTCGCAGGTTCGAATCCTGTCTTCCCGACCATCATCACTTATATTGGGGCCTTAGCTCAGCTGGGAGAGCGCCTGCCTTGCACGCAGGAGGTCAGCGGTTCGATCCCGCTAGGCTCCACCAATTTTATTTTTTTTTACAGACGAACTTTGAAAACTGAACGATGAGGCAAAAAAAGTTTTAC
>NZ_JAPAEP010000012.1:0-842 GCF_025842465.1 Exiguobacterium sp. N5 | reverse complement strand
GAACTGTCTCACGACGTTCTGAACCCAGCTCGCGTACCGCTTTAATGGGCGAACAGCCCAACCCTTGGGACCTACTCCAGCCCCAGGATGCGATGAGCCGACATCGAGGTGCCAAACCTCCCCGTCGATGTGGACTCTTGGGGGAGATCAGCCTGTTATCCCCAGGGTAGCTTTTATCCGTTGAGCGATGGCCCTTCCATGCGGAACCACCGGATCACTAAGCCCGACTTTCGTCCCTGCTCGACTTGTAGGTCTCGCAGTCAAGCTCCCTTCTGCCTTTGCACTCTTCGAATGATTTCCAACCATTCTGAGGGAACCTTTGGGCGCCTCCGTTACTGTTTAGGAGGCGACCGCCCCAGTCAAACTACCCGCCTGACACGGTCCTCCAGCCGGATCACGGCTGCGAGTTAGAGACTCTATACGCAAAGGGTGGTATCCCAAGGGTGTCTCCACCGAAGCTGGCGCTCCGGCTTCACAAACTCCCACCTATCCTGTACATCGCGTACAAAGCCTCAATATCAGGCTGTAGTAAAGCTCCATGGGGTCTTTCCGTCCTGTCGCGGGTAACCTGCATCTTCACAGGTACTATGATTTCACCGGGTCTCTCGTTGAGACAGTGCCCAAATCGTTACGCCTTTCGTGCGGGTCGGAACTTACCCGACAAGGAATTTCGCTACCTTAGGACCGTTATAGTTACGGCCGCCGTTTACTGGGGCTTCGGTTCAGTGCTTCTCTTGCGATGACACATCCCCTTAACCTTCCAGCACCGGGCAGGCGTCAGCCCCTATACTTCATCTTGCGATTTAGCAGAGACCTGTGTTTTTGCTAAACAGTCGTTTGGG
>NZ_JAPAEP010000010.1:0-984 GCF_025842465.1 Exiguobacterium sp. N5 | reverse complement strand
TTATTTTTTTAAAAAAGTTATTGACTTTACATAGAATGACCTTTAAAATAGGTAAAGTCGATATGACTTAAAACGGTCTCGTGGTGTAGGGGTTAACATGTCTGCCTGTCACGCAGAAGATCGCGGGTTCGAATCCCGTCGAGACCGCCATTTTTAATTTAATACGTATGGCTTTGTAGCTCAGTTGGTAGAGCAAAGGACTGAAAATCCTTGTGTCGGCGGTTCGATTCCGTCCAAAGCCACCATATAACACGCCGGTGTAGCTCAGTTGGTAGAGCATCTGACTTGTAATCAGAGGGTCGAGGGTTCGAATCCTTTCGCCGGCACCATTTTTTCATGGCGGTTGTGGCGAAGTGGTTAACGCACCGGATTGTGATTCCGGCATTCGAGGGTTCAATTCCCTTCAGCCGCCCCATTAAAATTTAATGAGCCATTAGCTCAGTTGGTAGAGCATCTGACTTTTAATCAGAGGGTCGCAGGTTCGAGCCCTGCATGGCTCACCATTTCTCATTATTTTTTATTCAATACGTAATTTCACATGCGGGTGTGGCGGAATTGGTAGACGCGCTAGACTTAGGATCTAGTGTCTTTGACGTGGGGGTTCGAGTCCCTTCACCCGCATCTCTAAATACTTATGCGGAAGTAGTTCAGTGGTAGAATACGACCTTGCCAAGGTCGGGGTCGCGGGTTCGAATCCCGTCTTCCGCTCCATCTTAATACGCGGTCGTGGCGGAATCGGTAGACGCGCTAGGTTGAGGGCCTAGTGGTGGTTAACACCGTGGAGGTTCAAGTCCTCTCGACCGCACCATATGCACCCTTAGCTCAGCTGGATAGAGCGTTAGACTACGAATCTAAAGGCCGGGAGTTCGAATCTCTCAGGGTGCACCATTTTAACGGGAAGTAGCTCAGCTTGGTAGAGCACTTGGTTTGGGACCAAGGGGTCGCAGGTTCGAATCCTGTCTTCCCGACCATTTATTTTTTTGG
>NZ_JAPAEP010000009.1:0-1146 GCF_025842465.1 Exiguobacterium sp. N5 | reverse complement strand
CGACGGCCTCGCTGCTTGTCCGTGCACTTCCAGTCGCACGGTCACCTTATCCTTCTGCGTCCCCCCATCGTTCAAACGGTGGTACGGCGGTACAGGAATATCGACCTGTTGTCCATCGCCTACGCCTTTCGGCCTCGGCTTAGGTCCAGACTAACCCTGAGCGGACGAGCCTTCCTCAGGAAACCTTAGGCTTTCGACGGAGGGGATTCTCACCCCTCTTTTCGCTACTCACACCGGCATTCTCACTTCCAAGCGCTCCACGGCTCCTCACGATACCGCTTCACTGCTGCTTGGAACGCTCTCCTACCATCCCTTACGGGATCCATAGCTTCGGTGGTATGTTTAGCCCCGTTACATTTTCGGCGCGGCGCCACTCGACTAGTGAGCTATTACGCACTCTTTGAATGGTGGCTGCTTCTAAGCCAACATCCTAGTTGTCTGTGCAGCGCCACATCCTTTTCCACTTAACATACACTTGGGGACCTTAGCTGATGGTCTGGGCTGTTTCCCTCTCGACTACGGATCTTATCACTCGCAGTCTGACTCCCGAGTACAAGTTGCTGGCATTCGGAGTTTGACTGAATTCGGTAACCCTGTGGGGGCCCCTAGTCCAATCAGTGCTCTACCTCCAGAACTCTTCACCTCGAGGCTAGCCCTAAAGCTATTTCGGAGAGAACCAGCTATCTCCAGGTTCGATTGGCATTTCACCGCTACCCACACCTCATCCCCGCACTTTTCAACGTGCGTGGGTTCGGACCTCCAGTCAGTGTTACCTGACCTTCATCCTGGACATGGGTAGATCACCTGGTTTCGGGTCTACGACGACGGACTGATGCGCCCTGTTCAGACTCGCTTTCGCTGCGGCTCCGCCTCATCGGCTTAACCTCGCCCGCCATCGTAACTCGCCGGTTCATTCTACAAAAGGCACGCCATCACCCGTGAACGGGCTCTGACTACTTGTAGGCATACGGTTTCAGGATCTCTTTCACTCCCCTTCCGGGGTGCTTTTCACCTTTCCCTCACGGTACTGGTTCACTATCGGTCACTAGGAAGTATTTAGCCTTGGGAGATGGTCCTCCCGGATTCCGACGGGGTTTCACGTGTCCCGCCGTACTCAGGATCCACTCTGGAGGGGATGGGGTTTCG
>NZ_JAPAEP010000008.1:0-17973 GCF_025842465.1 Exiguobacterium sp. N5 | reverse complement strand
ACGTTCATAATGAAATCGAACTTCATATTCTGCTCGTTCACACGATGAAATTCCGAACAATTTTAATGTTATTTAAGTTAATGAACACAATTCTGAACTTTCTGAACATCGGGAATTGAATTGCACTTTTACGTTATACCTGTTACCATTACAGAAATATTTCGAAACAAAGATGTAGGTAGAACGAGAAAGGGGCCATCAATTTTTATGTGGGAAAATAAGTTTGCAAAAGAAGGTTTAACATTTGATGATGTATTACTCGTACCACGGTTTTCAAATGTTTTACCACGTGACGTTGATTTAAGCACGAAGCTCTGTGAAGGACTCGAATTAAATATTCCGATCATCAGTGCCGGTATGGATACCGTTACTGAAGCCCCAATGGCGATTGCTATGGCCCGTCAAGGTGGTTTAGGTGTCATTCACAAGAATATGTCGATGGAAATGCAGGCTGAGCACGTCGATCGCGTAAAGCGCTCAGAAAATGGTGTCATCACAAACCCGTTCTATTTAACTCCAGACCGTCAAGTGTACGATGCAGAATACTTGATGAGTAAGTATCGTATTTCGGGCGTCCCAATCGTCAACTCAGAAGATGAACGTCAATTGATTGGTATTTTAACGAATCGTGATCTTCGCTTCATCAAAGACTATTCGACGGTAATCAAAGATGTCATGACGACAGAGAACCTCATCACAGCAAAAGTGGGTACATCGCTTGAAGAAGCCGAGCGTATCCTTCATCAACATCGCATCGAGAAACTTCCACTTGTCGATGAGAACGGTGTATTAAAAGGTCTCATTACGACGAAAGATATCGAAAAGGTCGAACAGTTCCCGAACGCAGCAAAAGATAAGCAAGGTCGTCTTCTTGTCGCAGCTGCAGTCGGTGTGACGAAAGACGCGGCTTCACGTGCTCAAGTGTTGGTTGAAGCAGGTGTGGATGCATTGGTTATCGATACGGCACACGGTCACTCAGCTGGCGTACTTGAAAAGGTTCGTGAGTTACGTGATATGTTCCCATCCCTTCCAATCATCGCAGGGAACGTGGCAACAGCAGAAGCGACGCGTGCATTGATTGAAGCAGGAGCATCCGTCATTAAAGTTGGGATTGGACCAGGCTCGATCTGTACGACACGTGTCGTCGCAGGTGTCGGTGTTCCGCAAATCACAGCAGTCTATGATTGCGTGATGGAAGCGAAAGAGCACGGTGTCTCAGTCATCGCTGACGGTGGAATTAAGTACTCTGGTGATATCGTCAAAGCCATCGCCGCTGGAGCCAATGCAGTCATGCTCGGAAGCTTGCTTGCGGGTGTGAAAGAGAGCCCAGGTGAAATGGAAATCTATCAAGGTCGTCAATTCAAGACATACCGTGGTATGGGATCAGAAGCATCGATGAAACGCGGAAGCCAAGATCGTTACTTCCAAGAAGCAGACAAAAAATTCGTTCCTGAAGGTATCGAAGGTCGCGTCGCGTATCGCGGTGAACTGGCTGACACGGTCTATCAATTGATCGGTGGTCTTCGTTCAGGTATGGGGTATTGCGGCGCTGCCGACATTCGTGCCCTTCGTGAAGATACACAGTTCATTCGTATGACAGGTGCTGGACTCCAAGAGAGCCACCCACACGATGTCAACATTACAAAAGAAGCACCAAACTATTCACGTTAATGAAAAAGCCGCCATCCTGTTCACTCAGGATGGCGGTTCTTTATTTGCGTTTCTCGACTAAAATGACGGTACCTCCCTGATCTTGAGCAGGAAGTGAGACGGTCACCTTCCCGTCTTTTTGAACAGTGTATGATTTGCCGCTATAGCGGTCAATCAAAATAGTCTTCGCCTTATACGACGTCTTAAATGAAACGGTTTGTGCTTTCTCTTTCGTGTTCAATCCGACGAGAACGGACTGTTTGCCGTAGGCCCGCTCAAAAATCGAGTAACCAGAATTGGCATTCACAGAGACGGATGATCGTGTTCCTTTACTGAATACGTGAGAATAGTCTGCACGGATATTCAATAGTTTTTGGTAATGCGTATGCATCGCTTTCCCTTCTCCTTTGACACGTGACCAGTCAAAGTCATAGCGGTTCTCATTGAACTCACCTTTATCCATATCCCCTGCATGTTTCCCAGATTGCCCGACTTCTTCTCCGTAATAGATGACCGGTTGACCTTTGGCCGTAATCTGAAGGGCGGCAGCGACCATTTGCTTACCTGTGTCTCCATCTGCGCGCGAGACGAGGAATCCATCTTCGTCGTGGCTACTTAAGAATTGTCCAAGCGTTGCTTCATTCGATAATTGGTTATTCCGATATTGGAGCGATTTTTCTACATCTTCAATGTTGCCGTTTACGAATCGCTCGGCCTGGTATTTAAAATCGAAGTCGAGCAAGGAATCCATTTGTCCACTCCGCAGATAACCGCCTGTATTGTTGATGCTGGCTCCATAGTGTTCGCCGATGAGTTTGAAATCTGGCTTGATTGTTGTCAGCTCATTTTTGAATGATTTCCACGTCGTTGAATCTACATGTTTGACCGTATCGACACGGAAATAGTCGATCGTATTTCCTTTTTTCGTTTTCGAACGTTTGATCCAATCCGTCTGCCATTTGACCAATTGCTCCCGCACGGCCGCTTCCTCGGTCTTGAAATCAGGAAGACCAGATAAGGACATTCTGAGGTCGTCCCCATCGACCGGATTCTCGCGAATCATGCCATCGAATACTTGTCGTTCTGCATCCGTCGGGAAATTCGTGACGGCTGAACTTGCACCTGGTTCCATGCCGTAGCCTGGATGGTTCAAGACGACATCGACCATAATTTTGATGCCACGCTTATGCGCCTCGTCAATCAATTTATGGAATGCGGCCATATCTCCAAGGTGTTCATCAAGTTTTTCAAAGTTTTTCGCCCAATATCCGTGATAGCCATATTGAGACCCATCTTTCCCATAACGCAAATCCCAATCGATGTTATCCACAATCGGTGTAATCCAGATTGTATTGATGCCTAAGTCATCTAAATAATCGAGTTTTTTTGTGACACCCGCAAAGTCTCCACCATGGTACGATTCCAGATGGTCTTTATCATAGTACTCACGGTTCGGATTATCATTGGACACGTCCCCGTTATAGAAGCGGTCGGTTAGCATGAAGTAGATTCGTGCCTCATCCCAATCAAATGCTTGTTTCTCTTTCATCGATTTCGGAACGACACGGATGGTGGTCTTCGAGCGATGGACATTTCCATACTGGTCGACGGCTGTGACAGAGAGCGTCTTGTTTCCTGGTTTGATCGTATCTTTCACCGCAATGGTTTGAGCATTCAATGCACGGTCGATGTGCAACTTAGCGGGTCCTCCGAGAGGTCGTGCATCGATATAGAGTTCACGAAGCGTCACTCCCTTCGGTAAGGTTGGTTTTACCCGTAGGACGGCATTTTCTCTGGAGCTAATCGCTTTTGGACTGACTGAAGAAGTGAGTTTGACGGTCGGTTGGCGATACTCGATTTGAGAAGCCTCAAAGTACGGATCCTTCACTTCAGTCGTCACCCCGTCTTTTGTGACGAGGTACGTGTAATCATGAACGCCTTCAGGCAAACGCACTGTGTGGCGGAACCATTCGTTTTCAGGCTCATACGTCATCGGATAAGTTTCATCATTGATTTTGAGTGCGACCTGTTCGATTTCATTCATTTTTCCGGATTCATAGAGTGCTACATCGCGGTAGAAGAAACTGATCCCGTCTGTACCGTACACTGGTCCGTTGACTGTCGGAACTTGATGGAACACACCTTTGCCGCTTTCGACGAGGACCTTCGTGACACGGTCTTCTCCGAGCGTGACGTATCTGTCTTCTCCGTATGCGTCCTTCACAGCCCAATCCGTTCCTTTTCGGATCACAAATCCGACTTTGGTGGCGTCTTGGCCAACGGGGATTCGGAAGATGGCTCCGTCCTCCGTGATGCGATACGGGTCAACTTGGCCGTCTTTTTTACCGGTGCTCCACGTCCACAAGTTCCAATCCGTATAATCTCCATCCGCGCGGACATACTTCATCTCGATATAACGAGTCGTTTCCCATGGATCGGCGAGCTTGGTTGCCGTTTTGAACGAAGTCGTCAAGGCAGGGAGTGACGTGTTGGAAATCGTCCCTGTCACCGCATCCGCTGGGATGGTCGCCGTATATGACGTGTCGAGTGCGAGTGCCTCTTTCGGCTGAAGTGTCACGGTCGAACCGTTCGTTGTCACGTCGACCGGGATTTTTGTCTCTCCTTGTTGAAGCGTGACTGCTTCAGTATCGAGACGGACAGGTTCGTTGAACGTCCATGTGATTGGGGTAGACACATCCACGTCGATCGAGGATGAAGCCGGGGTCACCGAAACGACCTCAAGCTGATCAATCGTCTCCACCCCATTTAACGTGAACGGGGCACTATATACGGATTGCGTCGACGGAGTAGCAGCGACGTTCCAGCTGTTCGCCAGTTGGTTGGCCGCGTTACTTGGAATCGTATCGAACGCACCATGCTCTCCTGCATTATTGCCGCTCAATACAGTCAAGGCACGAACTTGGTCTCCATTGTTTAGCCCGAGTAAGGATAATGGAATCTTTCCTTCGAATCCTTTCGTCCGGTCCACTGCGAAAGCCGCACCGTTCAATTGGTTCAATTGTAAGAGTGGGGTATCCTGTCCGGCCTTATAAAGGGCGGCCTCTTTGACTTTTTGATCGCCATCGACACGAACGAGAACATGATATTGAGGTGCCTTGTCGACGCCTGTAAAGTCGAATGGGTATCCGAGTGGATTTTCAGAGACGCCAGAATCTTCATCGTTAATTTGAAGGGCGATGTTAATGTATTGTCCGTTGTCGCCCCAATTCGGGACATTGTTCGCATCTACATAAAAATAAAGATGTTGAGCATCGTTTTGTATGTATAAATCACCGACATCAAATCCTTGCCAACCCGTAGCCGGGGAAGTCGCAAGGGCTGGGATCGAGCTCCAGTCTGTTTTCAATCCATCCATCGTCATCATGGTCGGTTCGGCCAATGCGTTCATCGGGACACCGGCTTGAATGAGTAATGCTCCGGAAAGGATCAGCGTTGAAGCCTGACGAGCGGTTGTTTTTTTCATGAGGCACCTCTTCCTGTCAAATGGATTTGCACACTTTTATGCAAACGTTTTCAAGAATAGTTTATCGGAACTTGAAAGCGCTAACAATATGTTTTTGAAAAAATAATAAACCGCCTCTCCTATTCTGAAAGGAGAAGCGGTCAAGAGGATGAGGCGACAAGCTTCCCTTTTACAATCAGGCGCTCTGTCGTATCGAACGTACACGTGATTAACGTGATGGTTGGGGTTGAGGTGACATCTAATACATCGACGCGTTCAGGAGAGACGGTTTCAAGCGAAGTGACTACATACTCGTACGTTTGCGTTTCATCTTGAAGGTAGATCGTGGCACCGACCTCGATTTCATGGAGCGGTCCGAATAGGGCAGTTGCTCGTTGTAGGTAGTGGCCGGCGAGCGCGTAGTTCCCTTTGCCCATCTCTTGTTCAGGATGCATCGTTCCGGTGCCTACCGCGAGACTTTCATTGTCCAAGCCTTTCATGATGGGAAGTTTCAGTGAGACATCGGGAATTGAAATCACGCCGATTGTCGGCAAATTATGAAACCGATTGCGCGCTTGTAGGACGTCCGATACAGAGAGCGGACTGACGGCTTTAAAATTATAACTTGGATCAAATTCGCTCTCTTCTTGAAATTCCATCTGTTCCACCACGTATTCACTCGTCGAACTAACAATGGCATTTTCCCAAATTGGACTCGTCAAAAAGAGGATGCCGCTCCCAATGAGTAAAAGTCCGATGAGCCACCGGATACGTCGATTCATGACTTCCCTCCTTTTGAAACTTCCCACGCAAGCATCAACTGAACGATCACGTCAGGTAAAGTCGACTCAGACAAATGCGCAAACCCGAACAGAAATTGCTTGTGGGAGTCCGGATGCACGATACGATAGTCGTTCATGGATTTAATGGCGATTCCGGCGGATTCGGCGGACCGCTTCAATTCTTGCTCTGTTCGCTCGGTCGCGATGGTCAACACGACGTGCAATCCGGCACTTGCTCCGGTCACGGTGACGGTCGGTTCGAATGGTCGGAAGGCGGAGAGGACACTTTCTAACTTACGACGGTATATTTTTCGCATCCGGTTCAAATGCTTCTCAAAGTCACCGCTCGACATGAATAAGGCCAACGTCTGTTGTTCGAACCGGGGAACGCTACAGGTGAAATACTGGTGTCGTTCCCGGTAACGGTTTAACAAGGGTGTCGGTAAGACCATATAGCCGATGCGTAAGGATGGCATGAGAGATTTTGAAAACGTACTGATATAGATAACCCGTTCGTTCGGGTCCATGCTCTGCAGTGACGGAATCGGCTTGCCGCTATAGCGAAACTCGCTGTCGTAATCGTCTTCGATGATATACGTCTGATGGACGAGTGCCCAATTTAACAAACGTTGCCTTCGACTGACAGACAGGACGGTCCCTGTCGGAAATTGATGAGCAGGTGTGACATATAGTGCATCGATTGCATGACGCTCGAGCTCATTCACACAAACACCACTATCGTCTACGGGAATAGGAATCGACGTGCGTCCTTGTTGTTCGAACAACAATCGCGTGAGCGGATAACCAGGGTCTTCGATCCCGAAGATAGACGAGTCCGGTAATAGATTCAAGAGTTGTGGCAACAGCTGTTCCGTACCGGACCCGACGATGATCTGTTCTGGTGAGCACTGTACGCCACGGGAGTGATAAAGATATGTGGCGATTTCTTGGCGTAATTCTAGATCTCCTTGAACAGAACCTAACGCAAGTAATTCATGATTCACGTCATCGACGACATGTTTGATGTGTCGCTTCCATCGTTCAAACGGGAAGGCAGTCGTGTCGATTTGACTCGGGGAAACATCATAATCATATGTCTTTCGCTGAGGGGCTGGTGTGATGGTACTACTCGAGCGCCGGACGTACAGTTCCTCTTGAGGTAACACATAAAATCCTTTTCGAGGAATGGACTCGATGTATCCTTCGGCGAGTAACTGGGCATACGCGAACTCGACCGTGGTCTGCGAGACATCTAAAAATTGAGAGAGCTTACGCTTTGAAGGTAATTTGGTTCCTGTCTTTAACGTATCGTCGAGGATGGCATCCCGAATGTGTTTATACAATTGCTCGTAAAGCGGGATGGACGATTCTTGATCAAGCGATAAGGTAAGCATATCCATGGTGTGACGTTCCTTTCTTTACGAACCAAAAAAGAAGTAGAGCATAAACCCAAGAATAATGATGAAAGAGACAATCCCGGGTGTCCCGAATGAGGCACGATGACCCCCATCAAACGAATCGCGGTTTAACATACGTACTCCTCCTTTATACTTCAACAGGTTCGTGATAGATGAAATAGAGTCCTTTATTTAAAACTGACCACTTTAAATAATGAGAAACTGGCACTTTTAATATAGTCAATTCAACTTATACTAGCAAGTAGAACACGAATCAATGGAGGGATTTCAATGGAAAAGAGACAAGTAGGGACAGATAAAGTAAAACGTGGGATGGCTGAAATGCAAAAAGGCGGCGTCATCATGGACGTCATCAACGCTGAACAGGCGAAAATCGCTGAAGCTGCCGGTGCTGTGGCTGTCATGGCGCTCGAACGTGTACCATCAGATATCCGTAAAATGGGTGGCGTTGCCCGTATGGCTGACCCGACAATCATCGAAGACGTCATGGGGGCAGTATCTGTGCCGGTTATGGCAAAATGCCGGATCGGGCATATCGCTGAAGCACGTGTCCTCGAGTCGATGGGGGTCGACTTCATTGACGAGAGTGAAGTGTTGACACCAGCCGACGAAGAGTTCCACTTGTACAAGCGCGACTATACGGCGCCGTTCGTATGTGGAGCACGTGACCTCGGTGAAGCAGCCCGCCGTATCGGTGAAGGGGCAGCGATGATTCGTACAAAAGGGGAGCCGGGAACAGGGAACATCGTCGAAGCGGTTCGTCATATGCGTACAGTCCAAGCTCAAGTGAAACGTCTCTTGTCGATGAGCGTAGATGAGGTCATGACAGAGGCGCGCGACCTCGGTGCACCGTTTGAAGTATTGATGCAAATCCGTGAAGCGGGCCGTCTGCCGGTCGTAAACTTCGCAGCAGGTGGAATCGCGACACCAGCGGATGCTGCCTTGATGATGCACCTCGGGGCAGATGGAGTCTTTGTCGGATCTGGTATTTTCAAAGCGGAGAACCCAGAAAAATTTGCACGTGCCATTGTAGAAGCAACAACGTATCACGATGACTATGAGCGAATCGCACACTTGTCAAAAGGATTGGGTGAGGCGATGAAAGGACTCGACGTCCGCACACTCAAAGAAGAAGAACTCATGGCACCACGAGGCTGGTAAGATGGTAACGATTGGCGTATTAGGAATGCAAGGTGCGATTCGTGAGCATGTTCGCATGCTGGAAGCGCTCGGTGCTCGAACCGTTGTCGTTCGCTCGGTAGAAGACTTGGAGTCAATTGACGGACTCGTGTTACCAGGTGGAGAGAGCACGGCAATGCGTCGACTACTCGATCGTTATGGATTACTTGAACCACTTCGAGAGACGGAAACGTTACCAATGTTCGGCACATGTGCCGGCATGATTCTTCTCGCGAACGAAGTCGAAGGGTATGACGCCCACTTGAAGAAAATCCCGATGACAGTGAAACGCAATGCGTTCGGACGTCAGGTCGACAGTTTTGAAGTCGACCTTCCAGTGAAAGGAATCGATGAGCCAGTCGAAGCGGTCTTTATTCGTGCCCCACAAGTGGCACGTGTCGAACCGGAAGTAGATGTGCTCGCTGAAGTGGAGGAAGCGATTGTGGCGGTCCGTTACAATCAGTATCTGGCTTGCTCGTTCCATCCCGAATTGACGGATGACCTCTCGTTACATCGCTATTTTATCGAGATGGTCAAAGCGAATCAGAGTCAACATGTATAAGTTTGAGGGACCTCGCAAAAAGGGGGTCCTTCAAACTTATTTTTTGTTACACTGAACAAAGAAGCGTACAGAAAGGGGAAACGATGTGAAGGCCCGTTATTTCATCATATTGCTCACTGTCGTATTCGTCATACAGACCATGTTGCCATCGGCTGCCTCTGCGGCCGCTCCGAAAGTGGATGCAGCAAGCGCGATGCTTGTAGACGTGACGACAGGACAAGTTCTATTTGCCAAACAAGAAGATTCGATGCTTCAGCCGGCTTCAATCACGAAGCTGATGACTGCATTTTTGACGCGTGAGGCGATTCAGGCAGGGAAACTCAGTTGGACACAAGAAATCACACCGAGCGATGCTGCTTTGGCGTTGACGAGAAAGCCGGGGTTGGCACGAATCCCGCTGTTAAATAAACCATATACCGTCAAAGAATTATACGATGCCGCGTTGATTCGTTCAGCGAATGAAGCGGCCGTAACGCTCGGGGAGGCCGTATCCGGTTCGGAAGAGGCATTCGTCAAAGAGATGAATCGCCGGGCTGATGAATTAGGGATGACGCAAACGACGTTCGCGAACGCCTCAGGACTCGATTCTGAATCCGCTGGCCTACCGGGAGACAACTTGACGTCTGCTAAGGACTTGATGAAGCTCGCGATCGTGTATTTGACGACGTATCCGGAAGTGCTCGACGTGACGAAGCGGGCATACGTGGACGTCGACGGTGTTCGATTTGATGCGACGAATCGCATGCTCGCTAATCGTGACCTCGCTTATCCGGGAATGCTCGGCTTCAAGACAGGCACGACGAATGAGGCGGGATATTGTTTCATCGGCGTATCCACACGGGATGGGCGTACCGTTTTGTCGGTCGTCCTCGGTGCAACATCGGACGAGGGACGTTATGCAGCAACGAAAGCGCTACATGATTATGCTTATGCGGATTTCGTGATGACCCCAATCTTGCGGATGGGGGAGACAATCTCCAAGATGGCAACGGTCTCTCAAGGCGAGGAAGAGCAAGTCGCGGTCCGAACGACGAACGACTTTGAAGTATTAGTCGAAAAAGGAAAACCCGTACCGGAGCCCGAATATGATCTGCTTGATTTAGAGGCTCCGATTAAGGCTGACACACAGGCAGGCATGGTCACCATCGATTCTTCGGAGAACGTACGCTATTTAGAGGGAGAGGCTCCTCCTAAGATGGCACTTGTTACAGCGGAGTCGGTCGATACCGCCTCGTTCTTGACGAGAATAACGCGAGCTTTTTTGGATTTCCTCGATCAAATCCGCCTCGCACTTGGAAAAATCAGTCTTGTCGAACAAGTTGAGATGTTGTAAAGTAAGATTAATTCAATGACAGATGCGATGATGAGAATAAGTACGTTACGTACGTCTACTGACAGAGAGCTAGTGGTTGGTGCAAACTAGTGAGATGACGTGACCGAATCGGCCTCGGAGCATTGACTTGGAAACAAGTCACGTTCGCACACGTTACGTGCATCGAGTGGCTCAAACATTTGGGCAACGAGGGTGGCAACGCGGATCCAAGGTGGTTCGTCCCTTTCCTACGGGAAAGGGACGTGCCACCTTTTTTATATGAAAAAGGAGGAATAGCAATGTTAGACATTAAACGTTTGCGACAGGATTTTGAAGGGATTAAAGAAAAGTTAGCTCACCGGGGGGAAGACTTGAGTGCACTTGACCGCTTCCCACAACTAGAGGAGAAACGTCGTGACTTGATCAACGAAGTCGAAGTGAAGAAAGCGAAGCGCAACGAAGCGACAAAACAAATCGCTGAATTGAAGCGGAACAAAGAAGATGCCGAAGGTCCGATTTTAGAGACACGTCGCCTCGGCGATGAAATCAA
Organism: Exiguobacterium sp. N5; assembly: GCF_025842465.1. GTDB lineage: Bacteria > Bacillota > Bacilli > Exiguobacteriales > Exiguobacteriaceae > Exiguobacterium > Exiguobacterium profundum. The sequence continues at coordinate 7,057 of NZ_JAPAEP010000008.1, read as the reverse complement.
ACTGTTGGACGAAGAGTTACGCGAAGTTGAAGCAGAACTCAACTTGATTTTACTCAGCATCCCAAATATCCCGCACGAATCAACACCAATCGGCGAAACGGAAGACGACAACGTGACGATTCGCGAAATCGGGACAAAGCCTGAGTTTGATTTCGAGCCTAAGCAACATTGGGACGTGATGGAAGACCTTCAAATCGTCGATGTCGAGCGCGCTGGAAAAGTAACAGGTAGCCGCTTCGTCTTCTATAAAGGATTAGGCGCTCGCTTAGAACGTGCCCTCATCAACTTTATGATGGACCTTCATTCAGATGAGCATGGGTACGCTGAAGTGTTACCTCCTTACATGGTCAATCGAGATTCGATGACAGGAACGGGTCAGCTTCCTAAATTTGAAGAGGATGCATTTAAAGTAGCGGATACGAACTACTTCCTCGTTCCGACTGCTGAAGTACCGGTCACGAACATGCACCGTGAAGAAATTCTTCCGGAAACACAACTTCCAATCGCGTATACTGCATATAGTGCAAACTTCCGTTCTGAAGCTGGGTCAGCGGGACGTGACACGCGTGGGTTGATCCGTCAGCACCAATTCAATAAAGTCGAGCTCGTCCGCTTCGTAAAACCGGAAGAGTCTTATGAGCAATTGGAACTGTTGACAGGTCATGCTGAAGAAGTCTTAAAACGTCTAGGCCTTCCTTATCAAGTGCTCAGCATGTGTACGGCAGATCTCGGATTCACTGCCGCGAAAAAATACGATATTGAAGTATGGATGCCGGCACAAGGGGTCTATCGTGAAATCTCGTCTTGCTCAAACTTTGAAGATTTCCAAGCGCGTCGTGCGGGAATTCGTTTCCGTCGTGACGCCAATGCGAAACCTGAGTTTGTGCATACGTTGAACGGTTCAGGTTTGGCGGTCGGACGAACGGTCGCAGCGATTCTTGAAAATTATCAACAAGCGGATGGATCGGTCGTGATTCCAGAAGTTCTTCGTCCTTACATGGGTGGAAAAGAAAAGATTGAAATGCCGAACTAAACGCTTGAGCAGCCTCGATTTTGAGGCTGCTCAATTTTTTTAATGTTTTTTCACAAAAGGGTTTGACATCTGTCTCTTCAGTTGGTACTATAAATCATGTCGAGCGACACTGTTGCTCACGAATTGCATATGAGCTTTGGAGGTGTACCCAAGTGGTTTAAGGGAACGGTCTTGAAAACCGTCAGGGGTGTAACAGCCTGCGTGGGTTCGAATCCCACCACCTCCTCCATTTCTTTTTTGGAGGCTCACACAACTTTATATCTTTTGGAGGTGTACCCAAGTGGTTTAAGGGAACGGTCTTGAAAACCGTCAGGGGTGTAATAGCCTGCGTGGGTTCGAATCCCACCACCTCCTCCACTTTCTTTTTTTTACACTTTTTTAGGCCTGGAGTTGTACCCAAGTCCGGCTGAAGGGGACGGACTCGAAATCCGTTAGGAGTCGCAAGGCTCGCGTGGGTTCGAATCCCACCAACTCCGCTTTCAATCGGGCATCTGCAGAGGCAGATGCATTTTTTGTATCCACAGACATAAGCGCTGTGGATTTTTTTATGCACAAAAAGAAGGATTACGCTTTCGTTGGCGCAATCCTTCTATTGATTATCTCACTTTTGCTTCGCGTGCAATCGTGAGTTGCTTTTCAATTTTCTCAAGAATGAGTTCGACTGAATCTGGGTCGTTGATGAGGTCATACTCTTCGATCGAGAGACGCAATACCGGGCACAGGTTGAAGTTGTTGATCCATTCTGTGTAGCGGGTGTACATCTCTTCCCAATAAGCGATTGGTGTTTGCTGTTCCATCTCGCGACCGCGCATCTGAATGCGTTCGAGTACTTGTTCGAACGAACCTTCAAGATAGATTAATAGATCCGGGTGCGGGAAGAACGGTGTCAACACCATTGCCTCGAACAAACTAGAATACGTTTCGTAGTCTGTTGGTGACATCGTCCCTTTTTCATAGTGCATCTTGGCGAAGATGCCTGTATCTTCATAGATTGAACGATCTTGGATGAAGCCGCCACCGTATTGGAAGATTTTCTTCTGTTCTTTAAAACGTTCTGCCAAGAAGTAAATTTGAAGATGGAAGCTCCAACGTTCGAAATCATGATAGAATTTATCGAGGTAAGGGTTGGTATCTACTTTTTCGAGAGACGTTCGGAAATTCAATGCATCGGCTAACGAATTGGTGATCGTTGATTTCCCGATCCCGACCATTCCCCCGATTGTAATGATTGTATCGTTCGGGATGTTATATTTATCAATCAGCTTCATTTTATTTGGGCTCCTTTAGTTAATTCTAATTCACGCTCAATCGTTTTTAGGACATGAGTCAAGTCGTCCGGATTGTGTACAAAGTCGAGTTCATCCCCACTGAACGAGAGAATCTTCACTTCTGGATGGGCCGCGCGATACGATTCAACAAACGTCTCATAGTCGTGAGCAAGTTGTTCGAGGTAATCACGAGACATATTTTCTTCCACTTCACGTCCACGCAAGGCGACTCGTTTCATTAATGTCTCAATGCTGGCATGTAAGTAAATGACGACATCAGGTTTCGGCATATCATGTGTCAAAATCTTATAAATCTGCTCGTACTTGTTCAAATGTGCCGGTTTCAGCGAACGGTGAGCAAAAATCAAGTTTTTGAAAATATGATAGTCCGAAACGACGGATTGTTGCTGACTCAAGTGGTGTTTGTGAATATCATCCAACTGCTTGAATCGATTGCACAAGAAGAACATTTCCGTTTGGAAACTCCATTCTTCGATATCTTCATAAAACTTGCCGAGAAATGGGTTCTCTTCTACAATTTCATTCAGCATCTGCATCGAGAAATGCTGACTGATGATATGGGCCAGTGATGTTTTCCCGACACCAATCGGTCCTTCTACCGTTATAAACATATGATGTCATCCTCCATTATCCAAAGTGCAAGTTCCATTCTAGCACACAATACGAGCGATATGGCGAGGGATTTGATTTTCATTTTTTTTCATAGTTTTAAATAAGAAATGAGGTGAATCGATGGAACGTGATGAGCGATTTATGCAGTTGGCCATCGAAGAAGCGAAGAAAGCAGAAGCCATTGGCGAGGTGCCGATTGGTTGTGTAATCGTAAAGGGAGACCAGGTGATTGCAACTGGGCACAATCGTCGTGAGACAGATCGTCTGGCGGCAGCACACGCCGAAATGATTGCGATTGAAACGGCTAATGAAATGTTAGGGAATTGGCGATTAGAAGACTGCGAACTATACGTTACCCTTGAACCGTGTCCGATGTGTGCGGGCGCAATCGTGTTGTCTCGCGTGAAACGTGTCATTTTCGGTGCCCACGACCCGAAAGGTGGATGTTGCGGGACATTGATGAACTTGGTGCAGGATGAGCGATTCAATCACCAAGCTGAAGTGACAGAAAATGTTTTAGCAGAAGAATGTGGACAGCTCCTGACAGATTTCTTCCGAGCGCTTCGGGAAAGGAAGAAACAAGACCGACTCAATCAGAGAGGTTGCAACCCAACCGATTAAACAGTATAATGTAATAGCACTCGAGATAGTGCCTAATTTCATTTACCCATTTGCCGTGCTAGGTGGGGAGGTAGCGGTGCCCTGTCACTCGCAATCCGCTGTAGCGAGACTGAATCCCGATTCGAGGGAGTGCGCTGGTGTGGTCTGCCTTATGTAAGTGGCGTTGACGTCTGAGTCCTGCGCAACGGTCACCCATGAACCAGGTCAGGTCCGGAAGGAAGCAGCCTTAAGTGGTGACGTACCGTGTGCCGCAGGGGTGCTTGGGCTGAGCAAACTGCATGAGTAACGCATGTTGACGTGCTTTCAGAAATCGGTGCGCGGCAGATTTATTTTATAACTTCAATCTATGGCCCCCGGGCTGTAGATTTTTTTGTATGATGAGATAGAGAAGAACAGTAGGGAAGGAGGCGAACTCATGGCGTATCAAGCGTTATATCGTGTATATAGACCTCAATCGTTTCAAGAGGTCGTCGGTCAAGTCCATATCACACGTACGATTCAAAATGCTCTGTTAGAGGAGCGGATGTCACATGCGTACCTATTTTCCGGCCCACGTGGAACGGGGAAGACGAGTTTGGCGAAAATCATCGCCAAGGCAATCAACTGTGAAAGTGCGCCGACACGTGAACCATGTAACACCTGTCCGACGTGTATCGCCATCACGGAAGGGACAAGTCCCGACGTGTTTGAAATTGATGCCGCATCGAACAACGGAGTTGACGAAATTCGGGAGATTCGAGACAAAGTCAAATATCCGCCGTCCCAAGGGCGTTACAAAGTATACATCATTGATGAAGTGCATATGTTATCGACCGGTGCATTCAACGCGTTGTTAAAGACGCTTGAGGAACCACCGGCACATGCGATATTCATCTTGGCTACAACAGAACCACATAAAATTCCGGCCACGATCATTTCCCGCTGTCAGCGATTCGATGTCAAACGACATGAAGTGAGTCAATTGCAAACGCGGATGGCCTATATTTTGAACGACCAAGACCATGACTACGATCCGGAAGCGTTGAAACTCATCGCACGTGCTGCCGATGGCGGGATGCGAGATGCCCTTAGCTTACTTGATCAGGCGCTCGCATTCAGTGATGGGCGGTTGACGGAAGAAGCGGTGTTAGAAGTCACGGGTGCCGTGACGGATGAAACGTTGCTCGACATGGCGTATGGTCTCCAGCGAAAAGAGTTAAATGCCATTTTGAGTACGCTTGAATTGATGTTACGTGAAGGGAAGGACTTGAAACGTTTCATCGAAGATTTAGTGTTCGTTCATCGGGATGCGTTACTCTTGAAAGCATCTCCACAAGCAGCTGACTTATTGGAACGTGCTCGTCCGACTGACGAGTTTCGTCAGTTCGTCGAAGCGACTTCAACGGATGAATTGTTCCAAGTGATTGAAGAGCTCAATGATTGCCAACAGCAGATGAGGTTATCTAACCATCCGAAAGTGTTGGTGGAGTTAACATTCATCCGGATCGCGGAACAAGGCCGTACAATTAGTGAGCAAATGACACAACTACAAGATCAAGTGCGTGAACTGAGCCGTGAATTAAATGAAGTGAAGAAGAATGGTGTTGTCGTGACAGGTGGAGAAGCAGAAAAGCCGAAGCCTGCTCCGAAACGGACACAAATCCGGGTGCCTAAAGAACGGATTCGCCAACTCTTGCAACGGGCCGAACGGCAGCATTTGAATGCGATTCGCGACAGCTGGGGAGATATCATGACGAATATTCGGATACAAGATGGTCCGATTTTCGCTCTCTTCTATGAAAGTGAAGCTGTCCTTTGTGCAAGTGACACCTTACTGGTACAATTTAAAGATGGAATGACATGGCACTATGAACAAGTGAGTTCAAATGGTCGTACGCGCGATGTGATTGAACAGGCGTTATTCGAAGTGACGGGGATTCGTCGCGAAATCATGGCGGTGCTTGAGACGGATTGGAATGAACTAAAAAATGAGTTCATCCTTCAAAAACAAGCAGAACGAACGGAACAAGTCGAAGAGCCGGAAACCGAGGATCCGCTAGTTGCGCAGGCGATGGAACGTTTTGGCGATGTCGTTGAAATCGAAGAAACATAAGGGAGGCGCTCTGAATGCGTGGAATGGGAAACATGAACAACATGATGAAACAGATGCAAAAGATGCAAAAAGATATGGCGAAAGCTCAAGAGGAATTAAAAGAGTTATCGGTTGAAGGAACAGCGGGAGGCGGCATGGTGAAAGTTGTCGTCAGCGGTCATAAAGAAGTTTTAGACGTCATTATTGCTGAAGACGTTGTCGATCCGGACGATGTGGATATGTTACAAGATCTCGTCTTAGCAGCAATCAATGATGCAATGAAACAAGCGGATCAGCTTGTGAATGATAAGATGGGACGTTTCACACAAGGGATGAACCTCCCAGGCTTTTAAGTGAAGAAAGGATCGATGCGAGTTGCAATACCCTGAAGCCATTGGACGATTGATTGAGAGTTTTACGAAGTTACCTGGGATTGGACCGAAAACTGCGGTACGTTTAGCATTCCATGTATTAGATATGGAAGAAGACGATGTGTTGACGTTCGCGAAATCTCTCGTGAGTGCGAAGCGTGACATAAAGTATTGTACCGTGTGTGGCCACATCACAGATATTGATCCGTGTGCAATCTGCAAAGACTCACATCGGGATGAAACGGTGGTTTGTGTGGTTCAAGACTCAAGAGACGTGATTGCTATGGAGAAGATGCGGGAATACAGAGGGAAGTATCATGTTCTTCATGGAGCCATTAGTCCAATGGAAGGGATTGGTCCAGAGGATATTAATGTTTCAAGTTTGCTGACACGTTTACAAGAGAACGAGTCGATTCAAGAAGTGATTTTAGCGACCAACCCGAACATTGAAGGGGAAGCGACTTCGATGTATTTATCGAGACTACTCAAACCGACGGGAATTCGCGTGACGCGTCTTGCCCATGGTTTACCAGTCGGTGGAGATTTGGAGTATGCGGATGAAGTGACATTATCTCGGGCGATGGAAGGTAGAAGAGAGCTATGAAATGGTTTCGTAAGTCGTTAAGAGATGATTATGATCAACGACTACTGACTGAGTTGCTAGAAGCTAAGGTTAAGTTTGAATCGAAACGTCGGATTCTTGAAGTCAGCATAGAGGACACGGGAGAGCTAGCTGCTCAAGTGAAGCAAGCGGAAGCTCTCTACTTCTTCTATTTGAAAGAAGCAAAGAAGCGAAATGTTTCGTTATCGTCTCTTCGTTCTTAAGGCGACGCCGATGGCGCGCCTTCTTTATTTTTAGTCCTATATAATGAAAGAAAAAAATCGTTTTGGTTGAACAAATGAAGTTTTTATATATTTCTCTAATCTTTTTAACAAAAAGGGTTGCGTGGTTATTATTTTACTGATATATTAATAGACGTCGCCGAGATAAGCGACGAAGAAAACAAAAAATATTTTTAAAAAGTGGTTGACCTTTTGTTCTCCACTTGGTAAGATATTT
>NZ_JAPAEP010000007.1:0-43700 GCF_025842465.1 Exiguobacterium sp. N5 | reverse complement strand
GCCTCATCGTTCAGTTTTCAAAGTTCGTCTGCCGCTCTTGGCGACTCTTAAAATAATACAAGTCATCGACACAGTTGTCAACCACTTTTTTATTTCTTTTCCGCTGCCATCAGCGGCAACGTTTATTACTTTACCGTACACCTCTCATTAACGCAAGGGGTTTTGTAAAAGTTTTTTTAAAAAAGTTTTATATCTTTAGTATCCCTTCTGTTTAACGGCATACCTATGCGTTTCGAGGCTATCAAAAATAAAGAAGCCGAATCATACTCACGTATGATCCGACCACTTAATTGATTATTGTTGATGACGCATCGTTGGGAAAAGAAGAACGTCACGGATTGAAGGCGCGTTCGTCAATAACATGACGAGACGGTCAATCCCGATTCCAAGCCCACCCGTTGGCGGCATACCATATTCAAGCGCTTCAAGGAAATCGTTATCGAGTTCGTGCGCCTCATCGTTCCCCGCTTCTTTTTCAAGCAACTGTGCTTCAAAGCGTTCACGTTGATCGATTGGGTCATTCAACTCCGTGAAGGCATTCGCATGTTCACGACGAACAATGAATAGCTCGAAACGATCCGTGAAGCGTGGATCTGTTTCATTCTTCTTCGCCAATGGTGATACTTCAACCGGATGTCCTGTGACAAATGTCGGTTGAAGCAATGTTTCTTCTACTTTCTGCTCGAAGAATTCATTCACGATATGACCAAACGTCATATGATCTTGTACTTCTACACCGTGTTCTTTTGCGAGAGCACGTGCTTCTTCATCGGACATTTGTTGCCAGAAATCGACACCTGTCTCTTCTTTAACAAGGTCGACCATATGTGCACGTTTCCAACCGATGCCAAGATGAATTGTATCTTCACCATACTGCACATCTGTTGAACCGAGTACTTCTTTCGCTACGTGCGCAACCAATTCTTCCGTCAAATCCATGATGTCGTTGTAATCTGCATAGGCTTCATACAATTCGATCATCGTGAATTCAGGGTTGTGACGTGTAGAGATCCCTTCGTTACGGAATACACGTCCGATTTCGTACACGCGCTCGAGTCCACCAACGATCAAGCGTTTCAAGTGAAGTTCGATGGCAATACGCATATAAAGTTCCATATCCAACGCATTATGATGCGTTAAGAACGGACGCGCCGCTGCTCCACCCGCGATTGTGTGTAACATCGGTGTTTCCACTTCTAAATATCCTTTTTGATTTAAGAAGTTGCGAATCTCCGAAATGATGCGGCTACGCAAAATGAATGTCTGACGCGAGTCCTGGTTTGTAATCAAATCAAGATAGCGTTGGCGATAGCGCTGTTCCACGTCTTTTAATCCATGGTATTTGTCCGGAAGCGGGCGAAGCGCCTTCGTCAATAATTCAAACTCTTCCACGTGAATCGAAAGCTCACCAACGTTCGTTTTAAAGAGCTTCCCTTTCACACCGACGATGTCACCGAGGTCTGAAGACTTGAATAAGTCAAACGGCTCATCCCCGACATCGTTTTTGCGAACGTAAATTTGAATTTGACCTGTCACATCTTGAATGTGGGCAAAGAAAACCTTCCCTTTTCCACGTTTCGTCATGATGCGTCCAGCCAATGTGACTTCTACATCTTGTTCAGCCAAAGCCTCTTTTTCAATTGATTCATACTGCTCATGTAATTCACCTGCGTGTGCAGAACGATCAAAGCGGTGACCGAACGGGTCGAGACCGCGCTCACGCATATCGGTCATCTTCTCAAAACGAACCTGCATTTGATCATTCATTTCTAACTCGTGGCTCACTATTCCATTCACTCCTCTATCCATATTGGGTTTCTCTCTAACAAAAAACTGTCGACCCGATGGCCAACAGCACAGCCGAAGCCGTTCATTCGTTGTGGTGCACTTTTTCGCCAAACAAGCTTACCATAAATTAGTTCTTTTCACTAGTTCACACTTCTGACAGTTGTCGTTCGAGTTGGTCCACAAATCCATAAAGGACCGCCGCGAACGCTTCGCGCGATTCCGTTTCGTTGATTTGTTTGCGAATCGGACCACTGCCTTTCAACCCTTTCAAATACCAGGCCGCGTGTTGACGCATTTCGCGTACGGCTGTCAGCTCACCTTTGATTGCACTCAACCGGTCGAGATGAAGCATGCAGATGTCGATTTTCTCACGCGCCTCTGGTTCCGGCGGGAGCTCCCCTGTTTCAAGGTACTGGACCGTTTGATAGAGCATCCACGGATTCCCAAGTGCCGCACGTCCAATCATGACGGCATCCACGCCATATTGGTCAATGACACGCTTCGCGTCTTGTGGTGTGGCAATGTCCCCGTTCCCTATAATCGGTACGGTCGCGACTTTCTTCGCCTCGCCAATCCAGTCCCAATTCGCGGTTCCTTCATATTGTTGGGCACGCGTACGTCCATGAATGGCAATGGCTGCCGCTCCACCTGTCTGAGCCGCCTTCACATTGTCCAAAATAAAGATGTGATCATCGTCCCAACCAAGGCGCATTTTCACCGTGACCGGTTTTTCGACGACATTCGTGACGGCATTCACCATCTCATATACTTTATCCGGGTCGAGTAACCACTTCGCCCCTGCGTCACACTTCGTCACTTTCGGTACGGGACAACCCATGTTGATATCAATGATATCCGCGTTGGTGTTTTGGTCGACGTACTGCGCCGCTCTGACGAGTGTATCTTTCGAACCGCCGAAGATTTGTAAACTGAGCGGTTTCTCTCGTTCATCGACGTATAGCATGCGCATCGTCCGAGCGTTCTCGAGCAAGATTCCTTTATCGCTAACCATTTCGGCACAGACGAGTCCCGCTCCGAACTCTTTTGCAATCAAACGGAAAGCGGGATTGGTCACGCCGGCCATCGGCGCGAGGACTGCACGGTTTTTAATCTCTATGTTTCCAATCTTAAAGCCTGTCAAGACAACACATCCTTCATTTCACCAAATTCGTAAGCAACTGTAACCGGACAACATCTTGGCGGTCCGTCATTGATAACCCTTCAAGCCAAGAGGCGACCGTCCGTCCTCGAACGACGAGTTCTGGCGCGATCTCCGCTAACGGGGCAAGAACAAATGCACGTTCCTGCATGCGCGGATGCGGAACCGTTAAGTGTTCTGATTGTATATCTTCCCCATTATAAAAGAGGATGTCAAGGTCGATGGTACGCGGTCCGTTCTTAAATAGACGTTCCCGTCCTAATCGTTGTTCGATCTGTTGAAGCGTTTTGAGCAGTTCGTCCGAGGATTGGCGACTCTCGACTTCGACCACCATATTAAAAAACGAAGGTTGCTCTGTATATCCGACAGGAGCCGTCTCATAGACCGACGACTGTTTCGTGACGTGGAGACCTGCTCGCTCCATCTCATCGATTGCCGCAGACAATTGCGCGGCCCGCTCCCCGATGTTCGCGCCTAATGCAATATAAATCATAACGTCCGTCCCCTTGTCATCTCGATTGCCACTGAGTCATAGTGTCCCGGGATGGGTGGGTCCGGTTTAATGACTTTAACCGTCACACGTTGAATCAACTCATTATGCGCCAACACGGCTGTCGTGATGCGTTCTCCGAGTGTTTCCAGCAAATTGACCGGTTCTCCCGTCACAACATCTTCCGTCAATTGATACAAGCCGGCATAGCTGACCCCATTGTTCAAGTCATCCGAACGTCCCGCAGGCGCGAGATCTAGTTCACACATTAAATCCACGTGAAACCGTTGACCGAGACGGTTTTCTTCTTCAAACACCCCATGATACCCGTAAAAACGCATCCCGTTCACAAATATTTTATCCATGTCCGTTCCCCCCAATCATCGCATCCATCATCTTCGCAGCACGGGCGTTTGCTTTGACGTCGTGCACGCGCACCCAGTCGCACCCTTTCATGATGCCAAGACACGTCGTCGCAATCGTTCCTTCGAGCCGTTCCTCTGTCGGTAAATCGAGCGTAAGCCCGATAAACGACTTACGCGACGTGCCGAGCAGAACCGGATACCCAAGACGTGTGATCACGTCGAGATGATTCATGAGTTCAAGGTTTTGCGCCACGTCTTTCGCAAATCCGATGCCCGGATCTAACCAAATGTGCTCATCCCTTACGCCTGCCGCATGTGCAATCTCAATTGATTCCTGTAGATCGCTAACCACATCTTCAATGAAATGATGGTAGTCCCGGTCTGTTCGGTTGTGCATGAGAATGATGGGAACCCCACATTCGAAAGCGACACGTGCCATCGAGCGGTCTCCCCATTTCGAACCCCATACGTCATTGATGATCGTCGCACCGGCCTCGATTGCCGCTCTCGCCACCATCGGCTTATACGTATCAATCGAAATCGGGACATCGATTTCGTTTTTTAGTCGACGGATGATTGGGACGACACGTTCAATCTCTTCTTCCTCGGAAACAAGTACTGCGCCCGGCCTTGTCGATTCTCCACCGATATCAATCGCATCGGCACCTTCTTGTACGAGTTGTTTCGCATGTCGTACAGCTTCCTCGATTGCCGTATACCGTCCCCCATCCGAAAACGAGTCCGGGGTCACGTTTAAAATACCCATGATTTTCGTCATGTTTCCGCCTCCTAACCAAGTGAGCGAACGAGTTTCGCCCACACTTTGTTAAATCGTACCCCGTCTTTACCGGGGTATCTCAGATTTCCATAATGCGTCACCGGAGCGACTTGTTGGATTGAATTCGTCATCCAAATCTCTTTCGCTGCAGTCAATTCTTCAAATGTCACGGGTTGTTCGACTACAGAGAAATGGTCCATCACCCATTGTCGCGTCACACCTGCGAGTGCTCCGCTCGAGAGCGGAGTCGTGTATAACCTATCATCTGGACCGACCCAAAAAATGTTCGACACGAGCCCTTCCACTACACATCCATGCTCGTCCGCAAATAGTCCTTCAGCACTCTGGTCTTGTAAGGTCCGTTTCCCAAGGATATTGTTCATGTAATGATGCGATTTTAAGCGAAAAGCTGCTTCAGGACGACTTCTCGGAAACGGGATCGGTTCGACTCGCTTTTCCTGTGGTACGACTTCTGAGGAGAGCGGTTTGACGATCAACGTGACGTTCGGTGTCTCATAACGCCCCGCATAGAGACCAAGTGGTGCAACCCCCGCCGACACGTTCAAGCGGATATAGAGGTCGGGTGCATCATTTTGACGGCACAGTTGCTGAATCGCCGTCCCGATTTCTTCTTTCGTAAACGGGAAGTCTATCCACAGCTCATCGAGACTCTTTATCAAGCGCTCCCAGTGGGCATCGAACAGGAAAGGGACGAATTCATATGTACGGAACGTCTCGAACAAGCCCATTCCATACAAGAAACCGTGATCTTCAACCGGGATCAACACCTTCTCACGCTCGACTAACTCTCCGTTATGCCAATACCACATGACGATACTCCTCGATAAAGTTTCGAATCATTTCCTTCCCATGCTCAGTCAAAATCGCTTCAGGGTGATATTGCACCCCTTCGATCGGAAGCGTTCGGTGACGGAGTGCCATGATTTCTCCAGTCTCCGTCTCTGCAGTGACCATTAGACACTCTGGTAACGACGAACGCTCCACGGCCAACGAATGGTAACGGGTCACAATCGTCTGTTGTGGAATCTCCTTGAAAATCGATTTACCGTCATGTTGAATCTTCGACGTTTTTCCATGCATGAGCCGCTCCGCATGGACGACTTCTCCGCCGAACGCTTGCGCAATCGCCTGATGTCCGAGGCAAACCCCTAAAATCGGGATACGACCTGCGAACGCTCGGATTGCCTCGATGCTAATTCCCGCCTCATTCGGAGTGCAAGGTCCCGGCGAAATGACAAGATAACTCGGGGCAAGCGCCTCAATCTCTTGAATCGTGACTTCATCGTTTCGATACACGACCAGTTCTTGACCGAGTTCACCGAAATATTGCACCAAGTTATACGTAAATGAGTCATAGTTGTCGATCAATACAATCATGTCGTTTCCTCCGTCATGTGTTTCGCCGCCCATAGCGCCTTCGCTTTGGACAGGGATTCTTCATATTCCGAGACCGGATCCGAATCAATCACGATACCTGCTCCCGCTTGAACGTATGCGATTCCGTCTTTCACGACCATCGTTCGAATCGTGATATTGAAGACAAGGTCGTCATTCCAACTTAACCATCCATATGAACCGGTGTAGAGTCCCCGGCGAACTGGTTCGAGTTCTTCGATGATTTCCATCGTTCGAATTTTCGGGGCGCCGGTGATGGTGCCGCCTGGGAACATCGCTGCCAGCGCTTCGGCTCCTGATACTTCATCCCGAATCGTACCCCGTACGTTCGAGACGATATGTTGTACGTGTGAGTATTTCTCAATCACCATCAATTCATCAACATGAACGCTGCCATATGCCGCCACCTTGCCAAGGTCGTTCCGTTCGAGGTCGACGAGCATGACGTGTTCTGCTCGCTCTTTCTCGTTTTCAAGCAACGTGTTCGCCAACTCTAGGTCCTCCACATCATCTTTGCCACGTGGACGCGTACCCGCGATCGGGCGCGTCGAAATGTCGGTTCCATGTTTTTCAAGCAACAACTCTGGTGAAGCGGAGACCATCGTCAAAGCGTCGTCCACGAAATAGCCCATATAAGGAGATGGATTCATTTGTCGCAACGTATCATATACACGACGCGGGTCAGCGAGAAGCGGTTCAGACTGCCGAACGCTCAAGTTCACTTGGAACACGTCCCCTTCTACGATATAGGACTGAATCCGTTTGACCGCTTCAACAAACTCTTCCTGGGACATGGAGCGCGATCGCTCTACCGATGACTGCCCTGTCGGCTTGAACGCGTAATGCGACTCGACGTTCCACATGGCCGCCAATCGGTCCGCCTTACGTTCTGCACCTTCCTTCGCCGTCACCATCAAGTACAGAGTCGAATCCACTTCATCGAACACCGCCACCTCATCAAACAGAAGAAACGAGACGTCTGGTGTCGACAAATCATCCTCCGCTTGCTCAGGGAGACGTTCAATCGTCCGGGCCACATCATAACTGACATACCCGATCATGCCACCAAAGAAAGGAGGAGCCCCTTCCGGACGCTCGGCCTCAAATCGCTTCCGCACCTCACTGACGAGCTCAAGCGGCTTTCCGTATAGCGTTTCGGTCGTATCGCCCACTTGCAAGAGTCCGACACCGTCTTTTACATGAAAGCGACCGAACGGCTCGATTCCCGCAATCGTATACCGTCCCGCTCTCCCACTCTCTAACCATGCATGATACGGTTGATCCGCTGTCAACGTCATGTAGGCCTCATACATCTTCTCTTTCGTCATCCGCTTTGTTCTGAACGCAGTCGATCTCACATGTCATTCCTCCGTCTATTCATTCATGCCTTTTATTGTACACAAGAAAAGGCAGCAATCGAAAGAGAATGTCTCTCGATTACTGCCTGAAATGTTATACGCGACTCTCGTTTGACTCTTCATCAAACTGATAGAGCGGTGTGCTCAAGTAACGTTCACCGTTTGACGGGATAATCGCCAATACGTTTTTCCCTTTACCAAGACGTTTCGCTGTATCAAGCGCTGCCGCAATGGCAGCTCCTGAAGAGATACCACCGAGGACACCGTTCGTACGTGCCGCCTGACGAGCGTATTCGAACGCTTGCTCTGTCGTGATTTGAAGAACCCCTTCATAAATCTCCGTGTCGAGGATTGATGGAACGAATCCAGCCCCAATCCCTTGAATCTTATGAGGTCCCGGCTTCCCGCCTGATAAGACAGGTGAATCGACCGGTTCAACGGCGAGAATTTTTACGTCCGGGTACTTCGCCTTCACGACTTTACCTGCGCCAGTAATGGTACCGCCTGTCCCGACTCCGGCAATCAAAGCGTCGACTGAAAGTCCTGATTCTTCAAATGCCTCCACAATCTCAGGTCCCGTCGTCATTTCATGAACGTTCGGGTTGGCTGCGTTATTGAATTGTTGCGGGAGGAAGTAGCCATGTTTCTCGGCTTCTTCAGTAGCGCGACGAATCGCCCCACCCATCCCTTCAGGTCCTGGTGTCAAAATCAATTCGGCCCCGTATCCACGAAGGAGGTTTCGGCGTTCCATGCTCATCGTTTCAGGCATAACGAGAATGGCTTTATATCCTTTTGCGGCACTGACCATCGCGAGCCCGATGCCCGTGTTTCCGCTTGTTGGCTCGATGATTGTATCACCTGGCTTCAAGATACCGTCTTTTTCGGCCGCTTCGATCATGGCGAGGGCGATCCGGTCTTTGACGCTTGATCCCGGGTTCATATATTCGAGCTTCAGATACACGTTGGCATCCTCTGGTCTAGTCATTCCGTTCAATTTCACAATCGGAGTCTTTCCAATCAAGTCTGTTACTGAGTTTACGATACGCATTGCATTTCCTCCTTCATAATTCCGACTATTCCGATATTGTTATCATACCCTATCGAATTGAAAATATGCAATTTGGAACGTTGCTTACGCCTGCGCCTGAACTTTCATCGTCTCTAACTGTTCCGCTGAGAAATGATACTTTTCGCCACAGAAATGACATACGGCTTCGGCTCCACCATCTTCTTCAATCATCTGACGAATCTCTTCTTTTCCGAGACCGATAATGGCACTTTCCATTCGTTCACGGCTGCATGTGCAGTTGAACTGGATCGGGTTCGTGTCGAGGACATCAAGGCTATCGCCAAGGAGTAATTGAAGCATTTCTTCTGGCGTTTTCTCTTCCCCGATCAAAACAGATACGGGTGGGAACGTCTGAAGTGCTTTTTCGAGCGCTTGTACCGTCTCTTCAGAAGCGTTCGGGAGCAGCTGGACGATGATTCCGCCTGCCGCAAGAATCGATTCATCTTCCGGTAAGACGAGGACACCCGCTCCGACGACTGACGGCACTTGCTCAGATGTCGCGAAATAGTACGTGAAGTCTTCACTGATTTCGCCCGTTTGAATCTCTGAAGAACCACCGACATAGTCTTTCAAGCCTAAGTCTTTAATGACAGAGATGGTCCCTTTCCCGACGGCTTCGCCGACTTTCAATTTCGTCATTCCTTGTTCGTTGACGAATGTGCCGCCATCGACACGCGGGTATGACACATATCCACGAACATCTCCTGCTGTATCTGCGTCCACGATGATTTTCCCGATTGGACCATCACCTTCTACTTTAAGCGTGACACGCGCTGCACCTTTTTGCATCGCTCCAATCATCGAACCGATTGTCATCGTCCGTCCGAGGGCAGCTGAAGCAACCGGTGTCGTTTGATGACGAAGTTGCGTCTCATATACCGTTTTTGTCGTGCGTGCGGCAAAGGCACGAACCTCTCCGTTAAAACCGAGGGCACGAACGAGATAGTCATCCTTCATCTGGTCAAGTAATGCTTGTTGTTCTGTATGAATCATATGATTTAACTCCTTTAGTTTACTTTTGATTGCGCTCGTAAATGAGACGGAGGCCTTCGAGTGTCAGGAACGAATCCACATGGTCGATCGTCTCTGCATGTTCACTGATCAATCGCGCCAGCCCTCCCGTTGCAATGACAGTCGCTTCACCGACTTCTCGCTTCATCCGGTTCACGATACCGTCCACTTGGGCCACATATCCATAGTATGTTCCCGATTGCATCGCTTGAATCGTGTTCTTCCCAATGACTGTCGCCGGAGTCGCCAATTCAATCCGAGGTAGTTTCGCGGCACGCTGATAGAGTGCCTCCACTGAGATCATGATACCTGGTGAGATGATTCCGCCATGGTAACGACGTTTCTCATCGATGTAACAATACGTGGTTGCCGTTCCAAAATCAACAATTATGAGCGGACCGTCATACTTGGCGATTCCAGCCACCGCGTTAACGATTCGGTCGGCCCCGACTTCGCGAGGGTTCTCGACGTGAATGTCCAACCCTGTCTTCACACCTGGTCCCACAACGATTGGACGTACATTGAAGTATCGTTGCGACATTTGTTCAAGTGGGAAAATAACAGGAGGTACGACAGAGGATAAGATCACTCCCTCGACCTGGTCGAACGAGACGTTCGAATGATCGAATAGCGATTTCACCAGCATGCCGTACTCGTCGGTCGTTTTTGTACGATCCGTTGAGATGCGCCAATGGTGTACGAGATGATCTCCATCGTACATCCCGAGAACAATATTTGTATTTCCAACATCAATCACTAAAATCATGATATAGTTCCTCACTTTGTTGTCAATTGCAGTTCGCTCGAATTATAACACGAAAAAAGACGAATGCCTCGTCAAGGGCATTCGTCTTTTTCATTAACGTGATTCGTTATTCGGACGTTCTGTCGGTGTCGCTTCTGGCTTATCGCCTTCAGGTACGACATCCCGCTGACTGTCTTGGACAACTTCAGGTTGATCGACGACTTGACCGTGTTGAACGGCTGCATCATCTTTCTTCGCTGCGTCATCCGCATCCGTCGATCCATCCACGTCCTCTTCCGGCTCATGCGGGAGATATTCTCGTGTCTTGATCAAATGACGAATCTGTTTCGAGTCAAGCGTCTCGACATCAAGCAACGTCTTCGCAACGAGTTCGAGATCTTCGCGACGATCTGTCAAAATCTGCTTCGCTTTCGCGTAACAGCGATTGATGATGTCTCGAATCTCCAAATCGATTTCTTGCGCAATCGCATCCGAGTAGTTCTGCTCTGTCTGGAAATCACGACCAAGGAAGACTTGTCCGCCATGGTTTGAACCGAGCTGGAGCGGTCCGAGTTTATCGCTCATCCCGTAATCCATGACCATCTTACGTGCGATACCAGTTGCACGTTGGAAGTCATTGCTCGCTCCAGTCGACACTTCTCCAAAGATGACATCTTCGGCGACGCGACCACCAAGAAGACCGACAATCTTGTCTTCGAGTTCAGGTTTTGTCATGAAGTAACGATCTTCTTTCGGAAGCATGACGACATATCCGCCCGCGTTTCCGCGTGGAACGATCGTCACTTTGTGTACTTCATCCGCATTCTCAAGCTCGAGACCGATGATTGTGTGACCTGCTTCGTGATATGCAACAATGTTGCGCTCTTTTTCAGAGATGATGCGGCTCTTCTTCGAAGGACCTGCGATGACGCGGTCAATCGCTTCTTCCACATCGACAACTGAAACGGCTGTACGGTTCGAACGTGCCGCAACGAGTGCCGCTTCGTTCAAGAGGTTCTCCAAGTCTGCCCCAGAGAAACCAGGCGTACGTTGTGCGATCGACTTCAAGTCCACCGTCGAATCGAGTGGCTTGTTGCGCGCATGGACTTTCAATACTTCTTCGCGCCCTTTAACATCCGGACGATCGACCGTAATCTGACGGTCAAAACGACCTGGACGAAGGAGGGCCGGGTCAAGGATATCTGGACGGTTTGTCGCCGCAACCATGATGATCCCTTCGTTATCACTAAATCCATCCATCTCAACAAGAAGTTGGTTCAATGTTTGTTCACGCTCATCGTGTCCACCACCGAGACCGGCACCACGCTGGCGACCGACGGCATCAATTTCATCGATGAAGATGATACATGGCGCATTCTTTTTCGCGTTTTCGAACAAGTCACGAACACGTGACGCCCCGACCCCGACAAACATCTCAACGAAGTCCGAACCTGAGATCGAGAAGAACGGAACACCGGCTTCACCGGCTACCGCACGAGCCAAGAGTGTTTTACCTGTCCCTGGAGGACCTACGAGTAAGACCCCTTTTGGAATACGTGCGCCGAGTTTCGAGAATTTACGAGGATCTTTCAAGAATTCAACGACTTCGATGAGTTCTTGCTTCTCTTCGTCCGCCCCAGCCACATCTTTGAATGTGACGCGACGTTTCTCTTGGTCGTATAGTTTCGCCTTCGATTTCCCGAAGTTCATCACACGACCACCACCGCCACCACCTTGCGCTTGGTTCAACAAGAAGAAGAACAAGATGAAGATGATAATGAACGGTAAAATCGCGAAGACGATGCTGAACCAGCTACTGTTGGATTCAGCCTCCTCGATTTGAATATCCGTATTCGCTCGAAGCTGCGTTAATACATCCGCATATTCCGCTTCGTTCGCTGGAATGTTTGTTTCATAACGTTGGTCTTCATCTCCTGTAAGATCGCCTGTAATCGAGATAGCCCCCGGGATTTCTTGTACGGTTGCCGTCTCAATCCGATCATCTTCCACATACTCTAAGAATTTCGAATACGAGAGCGTTTCACTCTGACTATTCGGATTCTGCAAATATTGAAGGAACAAGATCAAGGCTAGGAAAATCACACCAAAAACCAATGTGTTTTTCACTGCACGATTCATTCTTTGCCTCCTATTCCGAGAAACGATGTTCTCGCCCATTCAGTATATGCCTATACTTTGGGGATTTCCTTTATCTTACCACGTCACATTTTCAAAAGAAAAACGTTAGCCCCCGTAAACGCTCGGTTTGAGCACACCGACATAAGGAAGGTTACGATATTTCTCTTCGTAATCAAGACCGTAGCCGACAACGAATTCGTGTGGAATCACGAAACCGCTATAGTCTGCTGATAAACCATTTTTACGGCCAGTCGGCTTATCGAGAAGCGTGACAATCTTCACAGACTTCGCTTTACGGTATTTAAGAAGATCGACGAGGTAACCAAGCGTCAATCCACTATCAATAATATCTTCTACAATCAAGATGTCGCGTCCTTCTACAGATGTATTTAAATCTTTCTCGATTTTCACTTCACCTGTCGAAGAAGTTCCTCCATGATATGTCGACACGTCCATGAAATCCATCTCTAAATGGATGTCCATTTCTTTGACGAGGTCCGACATGAATGGCATCGCGCCTTTCAATACACATACGAGAAGCGGGAACTCTTCTTTATAGTCTTCGCTCAATGTTCCAGCGAGTTCTTTCACCTTTTCTTGAATCTCTTCACGTGAGATTAAAATTTTCTCCATATCGTTCATCAATGACATCTTGAAATCCTCCTCTTTCTGTTTCGACACAATCATCATTTTACCATTAATCGTGGGCAAATCGCATCCGACTTGTCTAGAAATTCTGAAACTCTTACCCCGACAATCGCGAGAATCCGCCCCGAGGCGTCCTCAAGCAACGGGAGAGTCGGTCGAATGGTTCGCTCAACCTTTTCATCGATTAGGATGCGGGACACTTTTTTTGTCCCCACGTTCAACTTCATCCGGTCCCCCGGAGCGAGCGAACGAATCGTCAACGGGCAAGTGATTTCATTTAGTGGAATACCTTCTCGCCCTTCTTCGATGGACAGCGAAACCGTGCGCTTTCCAAATTGAACGACAGCCGGCAACGACTCGACCTGAATGGGATGAAGTGACGCTTCTGCTGAACGTTGTACAAGATTAAGTACCCTATTCTGCTTCATCATGAACCACTCACCCGACAGGTGGTAGGTCCCGGTATCCTTTTGACTTGTCCTTAGCTTCTCAAGCGCCTCATTGACCTCTACCCCATAGCGACGGGATAGCAAGCGAGCGACCGTATACCGTTCAAGCGAGGATAAGCGATTGAATTCATCAAGTTTCACATGAAACGCTTTCATTCCAAGCTCTACGTTTGCTTCAATCCATTGCTCACATGATTGGTAACGCCTGTCCCATTCAGCGTATACCTGTTTCGCCGTATCGTATACATCGTCAACGACTGTCGGCCACACTTGTTTCAGCCTCGGAATGATTTCGTGACGGATCCGGTTCCGTAAATAGGTCACTTCCTGATTGGTGGCATCTTCCCTCCAGGCAAGTTCGTTCTTCCTAGCGTACTCGATGAGTTGCGCCTTTGTTTCTTTTAATAAAGGACGGATCAACGTCCCACGTCCGAACACTCTTCTCTCGGGAATTCCTTTCACTTCGATCACGTTTCGGTGAAGTTGAATGAGCACCGTCTCCAATACATCATCCGCATGATGAGCCGTGGCCAGTGTATCATATCCATGTTCATTCATGACGTCTTCAAAAAAGTGATAACGGGCTTTACGGTAATGAGCCTGTGACGCTCCTTCTTGAAAATGGAGGTGCGTCCCATGAAACGCGACTTGATAGGATGCCGCTACGTGCGCGACGAACGTGTACTCTTCATCTGATGCTTCTCGTAAGCCATGATGGACGTGCGCTACCCCCACATCCCATCCTTGCTTGACGAGACGGTCCAACAAGACAATGGAATCGACTCCACCGGACACAGCGACGAGTACCTTTTTCATGAATTCCCTCCTTGATATAACAAAAGAAGCCATCTCGATTGAGATGGCTTCTTTACGCTTAGGTTAAGTGACCCGTACGGGATTCGAACCCGTGTTACCGCCGTGAAAGGGCGGTGTCTTAACCGCTTGACCAACGGGCCTAAATAAAATGGTAGCGGCGGAGGGAGTCGAACCCACGACCTCACGGGTATGAACCGTACGCTCTAGCCAGCTGAGCTACACCGCCATGTTATTGTTGTGTCCTAAGCACATTTTCTATAATAACCAGTCACCATTCGAGTGTCAATTCTTTTTTTATATTTTTTAAGAAAAAAATCGTGCATAGTGTCGTCTTAACCACTATACACGATTTTGTACCGTTTTTACATCATGCTTCTGATGCGACTTGACGATATTTTTTCTTCCATGCAATGCGGAAGTATGCCCATAGTAAGGCAAAGCATCCGGCAGCCACAAATACTAAATAGGTTGTCGCCGTCTGCAAGTACTGCGCACCGTCTGCCGATAAAATTTCTTTATATCCGGCAACCGTATATGTCATTGGAAGCAGTGCATTGAACGGTTGCAATGCTCTTGGAATCAATTCAAGCGGGAACGTCCCGGCTGACGTCGTCAATTGTAAAATCAACAAGACGATTGCCGCGAAACGTCCAGGGTTTCCGAGTGTTGTCACGAGCAACTGTACGATAAAGAGGAACGTGATGCTCGTCAACCAGCTGAAACCGAAGAATTTCAATGGTTCGCTCACTTCAAGACCGAGCAGTTGCACCATCGCCACATCGAGAATCAAGGCTTGCAGGAATCCGACGACCATGAGGACACCAGATTTCGACAATACCCACGAAAGACTACGTTTCGGACGTCCTGCTGGATCGTATAACGGATAAACGATCGAGAGAAGGAGTGCTCCAACGAAAAGTCCGAGTGACATGAAGTATGGAGCGAATCCAGTACCGTAGTTAGGCACCTCGTGAATCGAGTTGTCGACGAGCGACACTGGACCGGCCATCATCTCGACGTTGTCATCCGTTAAACCGATGTCTGCGTCTTTCGCACCTTTCACTAAGGCGTCACGAAGTTCATCGCTACCTGATGCGAGCTCCTTCATGCCGTCAGCGAGTTCACCGCTACCGTCTGAAAGTTCTTCTCCACCATTCGCGAGCTGATTCGCGCCATCCGTCAGCTTGCTCGTTCCGGCTCCGGCACTCTTCGCGCCTTCGGCCAGTTCACGACTTCCTGACTGCAGCTTTTGACCACCATCCGCTAACTGATTCGCACCATTCACCAATTCACTTGTACCGGTGCTTGCGCTCTTCGCTCCATCCGCAAGCTTTTCGCTACCTTCAGACAACTGTCCGGTCGCGTCTACAAGCTTGTCACTTCCAGCGGCGAGTTCAGTTGTCCCATCTTGAAGTTGTGTCGCGCCTTGATTGAGCTTCGCACTCGCTGACACAAGTTCTTGGGAACGATCGGCCGCCGTTTGCGTACCTTGCTCGATTTGACTTGAACCACTTGCCAACGCGTTCGCACCTTCGGCTAATTTCGTTTGACCGGCACTCAAGTCAGAAAGTCCAGTCGACAGTTTGTTTGCACCTGTACCTGCCTGATCAAGACCTGCACCAAGTGCGACCTGTCCTTCTTTCACTTTTGCAGCACCAGCGGATAGTTGATCAAACCCGGCCGCCGTCTCTTGCTTCCCTTCGCTCAGTTGTGCAGCGATGGCTTGAAGCATTTCAGGTGATGCCGATTGACCCGACTCAGCGAGTGCTGTCAATTGTCCAATCAACTCATCTTGTTTCGCAGTCAATTCAGACTTCATTTGTCCGATCCCATTGACCACGTCTGTTTGACCCGCGACAAGTGCCGCGTTTCCTTCCTTCGCCTGAGTCAACGCTCCTGTGAGTTTTGTGGCACCATCCTGTAATGCAGATGCCCCCTCTTTTGAGCGCTCGATTCCGGCAGCAAGGTCTTGAACACCTTGGTTCAACGTCTTCGCACCTGTGTGTAGTTCATCTAGTTTCGATGCGAACGCCCCTGTTCCGTCAACGAGTTGGCTCGTTCCGCCTTGTAAGGCAGAAGCGCCCTCACTGACACGATGGACCCCGTCCGCAAGTGAGGCTGAGCCCTCGTACACTTGTTGACTGCCATCCGCGAGTGCAGATGAGCCATCAGCCAATTGCGAAACACCATCACGTAATTGACTTGCTCCATTCGCGAGCTCCCGTTGTTTCGAAGCGAGAAGCTTCGTCCCATCCGCGAGTTCAGATGAACCATCGGCCAACTGAGTCATCCCATCGTTTAATTGGCTTGCTCCATCCGCGAGCTCACGTTGTTTCGAAGCGAGAAGCTTCGTCCCGTCCGCCAACTTGACGGCACCGTCTTTTGCTGACGTTGAGCCGTCCGCAAGTGTCGCTGCACCATCTGCGGCTTCACCAAGTCCGTCTGCCACATCATTCAATCCGTCTTTCAACGCACTGACATACTGTTTCGAGACTTCGGTCGACAGTTCCGCTTTGACTTGTTCCATCGCGGAACCACCGATTTGTGCGGCTAAGAAGTTATACGATTCATTTGCGATATACTTCAGTTCGAGTTGCTCCGGATGTTCATCTAAAGCAGTCGTCGCTTTTTCTGAAAAGTCTTTTGGAATCTCGATCGCCATGTAGTAGTCATGGTCTTTCAGTCCAGATTCCGCTTCTTTCTTCGTCGTTTCGACGAACTTGAACGCCTCCGAATCCAGCAGCTTATCAATGAGGTCATCTCCAATCGCAAGCGACTCTCCTTCAAACGTTGCCCCTTTGTCTTCATTGACGATGGCGACCGGCAAATCTTTCATCTGTCCATACGGATCCCAAAAAGCCCATAAGAACATACCGGCGTACATTAACGGTACGAGTGCGACTGCGAGAATCGGAATCAACACACGTGGGTTCTTAAGGATACTTCGCCACTCCGCCGTCCACAGTTTCCATCCATTCATTTTTTCTCTCCACCTTCACTTATAAAACATAACTATTTTTTCATGTTCCCTATTTTGCTCTCTTCCTCGAAAAAAAGCAACTCTTTTAGTTGTTTTTTATAAAATTTTTTAACAGAAAAAAAGCCATAAACAAAAATGTTCATGGCTCGTCTCATTACAAGACCTCTATGGTTACGAGTAGAAGCTAATTGGTATACGAAGGATTACCCGCGCTTGGCTCCGCGTCCACCGCGTTTTGAGTCTGTTTGACGTTTCAACGTCGAAAGACGCTCGTCGCTATCTTTCAAGAATTTACTCATCAATGTATCGAATGTTTCTGGTTCACGACGTTGCTCACGACGACCACCACCACGTGGGCCGCCGCCACCGCGTGGACCGCCACCACCGCGTGGACCACCTTGACCTGGGCCACCTGGACGTGGGCCACGAGAGAAACGCTCACCAGCTGGACGCTCAGGACGCTCAGGACGTTCGCTTACAGGACGGTCGACTGCTTTCTTGATGGACAACCCGATTTTCCCATCATTTTCGACGTTCAACACTTTTACCGTGACTTCTTGACCGACTGTCAACACTTCGTTAATGTCTTTGACGTAAGAGTCTGCCACTTCACTGATGTGTACTAATCCTGTCTTGCCATTCGGGAGCTCGACGAACGCTCCGAAATGCGTAATCCCTGTAACCTTACCTTGTACCTTGCTTCCTACTTCAATTGACATAAAATAATGTACTCCTTTTTTGATTGATTCTTTCTAATTATACGAGTCGTTTCCCTAACGGTCAACGAACCGACTTATTCCTCTGGGGAGAAGTAGAAAATAATCTCTCCATCTTTAGAGAAAAGCAGTTCGTTTCGCGCTAAGTTCGCGATATAATCCTCATCCTGCAACCGTTCCACTTGCTCTTTCAACTCATCCTGTTCGGCCTGCTGTTCACGTAACTCCACTTTCGCTTGTGCGTAGGCTTGTTGCTGGTCCGATACGTACCCCACTTTCGAGAAGTAACTCTGTCCAATCAACACCATGACAAATAAAAACAGGAGAGAGGCTGCCGCCAAACGACGTCGAAGATGAACTCGTCGGCGATGTGTATCTTTTTCTAGCTGTTCTCTACGCTCATCTAGCGCTCGAATACGTCGTTGTCGATCCATCGGATTACGTCCGTTCATCGCCTCATCCCCCTCCTCTTAATACATTAAGTATACTTTTTTTTATGAGTTGATACTACCGTCCATCTTCTCTTCTTTAAGTAAACGATACATTTCTTTCGCATCTTCTTTACGTGCATGTTCTGCGATTGAATCGATGACGACCGTGACGAGTTTGTTTCCGAAGCGAATTTGTAACTCATCTCCGACTTTGACTTCTGTACTCGCCTTCGCGACTTGCCCATTCAGTTGAATTCGTCCTTGGTCCGCCACTTCTTTTGCCAACGTGCGACGCTTGATTAGACGTGACACTTTTAAAAACTTATCTAGTCTCATAAACCTTTCTCCTTTGCCTCGTTCCAAAGCGCATCCATCTGTTCGAGTGTCATCTGGTGAAGGTCACCGTTCGCTTCCACATACTCGAATCGACGTTTGAACTTTCGGTTCGTCTGTTCTAATGCTTGCTCGGCATTCAGCCCAACGTATCGCGCGATGTTCACGATGGAGAACAATACGTCCCCAAGTTCCGATTCATCACTTAGGTCTTCATGCCATTCTTTTAACTCTTCTTCAAGTTTTTCGAAGGCACCGGATACGTCATCCCACTCAAATCCGACGTGAGCCGCTTTCTTTTGAAGTTGCTCCGCTCGCATCAATGAAGGTTGGTCGACGAGAACACCATCGAGTTGCGATTGTTTCTTTTCCCCTTTTTCCGTCTGTTTAATCGCATTCCAGTTTTTCACCACGTCAGAGGCATCTTCGACGGTGACATCGCCAAAGACGTGCGGATGGCGGCGCACCATCTTCTCACTGATAGAACCGATTACGTCACGAATATCGAAATAGCCCTCATCTTCTCCGATTTGAGCATGCAACATCACTTGGAGCAAGACGTCACCGAGTTCTTCGATGATGGCATCATCGTCTTCTGCATTGATCGCTTCAATCAACTCATACGCCTCTTCTAATAGATACTTGCGAAGTGACGTATGCGTCTGTTTACGATCCCACGGGCACCCGTCTGGTCCTCGAAGCGTTGCGATGATTTGTTTGAGTGTCGCAAAATCCTTCGCCAAATACGATTCATCCACGAGCGGCGGAACGTAGAGCGTCGTCAAGTTGTTCACTTCCGCCGTCCGGTCCATTTCGAGTAACGGAATGTGCTCAATCCGTTCTTGCGTCGTACCGGCAGCCGTCACAAGGGTGACGGGATGGTCGTCTGGATACCGTTCCATCAATTGCACTTTGACATCACCCGCCACGAATCCATCGTACACTTGCCCGATAAGCACATGTTGGGTCACCTGCAAACGTTCAAGGTCGAGTGCGGTCGCATCGAGCAGTTGAAATCCATTGATTGGGTCGATCCGGAGCGCCTGGAACATGGCATCGAGGAAACTTTGACCACCGAGTACATGAAGGTCGGCACCGCGTTCCACCAATAGTTCGACGGTCCGTTCCGCTACGAACGGATGGCCCGGTACGGCGTATGTGATCGCCATTTCTTCACTTTTACTCAATAACGTCTCGACAATCTGGTCGTATACTTCTTCAAACGTATCACTCGATTCATAGACCGAATCAAATGATTCGAACACGAGTCCTTCCGCTTCTAACTCTTGAACGACAGGGTGTTCTTTTGTGCGCAACCAGACGAGCGGTTGCTGCTTTAAATGGCGGTACACACCGAGCGGCAATTGATTCAACTCACCAGACCCGAGTCCGACCACCGTGATTGTATAACCCATATTAGTTCTCCTTTTTCTCGAGCACGTCGAGCAGACGACTTCCGAACGGGATCAGTTCCCATTCCGCAAGTGACAGCATTCGCGTACTCCATAATCTCCATATATAAAGGACGGCACCGCTACACACCATTCCGATTAACCAACCGAACGCAGTGATTCGCGAGTCGACCCACATCTGACCTAGCCAGTTTAACACGGCAATGAGGATCAGCATGGGTACGAGGGCTTTCCATAGCGACTTATAGTGTTTCGATCGAAATGACCCGAGCGGAATCGAGCGGTCAAGCGCCCGGAAATTATAGAACGCCATCGCTAAAAATCCAATGGATGTTCCGATTGCCGCGCCTTCAATTCCGTAACTCGGTACGAGCCATGCGTTTACCGCACTTTTCACTAACATTGCGACGACCATGCTGCGTGCCGCGACCCACTCTCGGTCAATCGCCTGCAAACATGTCATGCTCGCAATCGCCAAAGAGGCAGCGAACGTGCTCGTCGCTAAGAAGACAAGGGCTCGTGTCCCAGATTCATCTTCAAACAGGGCCACATTTAAGAAAAACATGACACCCATCAATCCGATAGTCGCTGCACCAGCAATCGCCGTCGTCACACGAATCATCGACCGGAGTCCCTGCGTCGTCTTTTGCAGATGACCTGCCCGATAATGACGGACGAGCGTCGGCACATTGGCCATCCCGATGGTCGTGGTGAACAGGATGGCGAATTGCACGAGCGGATACCCTCGATCAAACACTCCTTTGCTCACTTTCGCCTCATACGTTCCGCCCATCAAATTGACGATGGTGAAGGAGTCGACCAATTGCATCCATAAAATCCCGAGTGACGCGAATCCGACCGCGAAACCCGTCGTCAACAAGAGTTTCATCCCACTCCGAAACGTGACGCGTCGCACCCTCACAATTCGCACTCCTCGTGCGCGATAAACTAAAAAGACAATCGCCACAAGCCCACCGATGAGCGTCGCACCATACGCATATTGACTGAGCGTATAGGCATCTTTTCCGAGACGGACCCCAACCCATAAGAGGGACAGCATGACCGTCACGCGGACAAAGTTCTCGAGCACTTGCGACCATGCGCTCGGTCGTAAGTCGTCTCTCGATTGAAATGCGCCGCGCAACACGGCTGACGCCGGCATGAGTAAATAACTTAAACTGATCACACGTAGCGCAGGAGCTAACTGCTCATCTCCGAGCCACCTTGCCAGAGTCGGGGCAAACAGCCATACCGTGATGACGAGCATGGACGAGAGTAGAAGTAAGGCGTAAAAGCTTCCCCATAAGACTTCTAACTTACGATTCGTCCCTTTCGCACCGACGCCGATTTTCGCAATGACGACCGGCATCGCATAAATGCCGAGTGACGCCACGATGGCCGCGAACGGATAGACGGTTTGATAGGCATAAAGCCCGAAGTCCCCCGCCAAGTTTTGATAGGGGACACGATAGGCGAAGCTGATCAGTTTCGATACGTAACCGGCAAGGGCGAACAGAACGACGCCTTGCGCAAACTTACTTGGCGACCGCATCGCCTACCAACCGCTTCATCAGTTCTTCTAATACAGTATCGGCATCATTCAAGAGCTCTGTTAGTGGCATCCGACCGCTGAGCGACAGTTTCAAGGCGCCGTCTTCTTGCCCTACCCCAAGCTTGCGACCAAGAGGCATCGACCATTCCATGAAGGACGGGACATCCAGAGCCGCCGTCGATTCTTTTGATAAGACAATCTCGATGCGTCCTGGCGTCTGCTTGATTCGACTCACTTTTGCCAGTTCTCCATAAATACGTAGACGTGTCAATTGAATGAGCAGCGCGACCGGTTCCGGGAATTCACCAAACCGTTCAATCAGTTCATCTTGAAGGGCGAACAACGCGCTCGGCGTATCTACATATTTGAAGCGTTTGTACATCTCAATCTTCAATTCGCTATCTGACAAGTAGTCATCAGGGATATACGCATCGGCCTGGAACGTGATCTCCGGTTTGAAGACGACTTGTTTCGCTTGTCCACGCATACGGTCTTTCCGTTCTTCAATGGCTTCAGAGAGCATTTGTGAGTACAGGTCAAAACCGACCGAATCGATGAATCCAGACTGTTGTGCACCGAGTAAGTTCCCGGCTCCGCGAATCGACAAGTCACGCATCGCAATCTTAAATCCACTGCCGAGCTCCGTGAACTCTTTGATGGCCTGAAGACGACTTTCTGCCACTTCCGTCAAGCGCTTGTCTTTCCGATACGTGAAGTACGCATAGGCGATTCGATTCGAACGTCCGACACGACCTCGGAGTTGGTAGAGCTGGGACAGCCCCATCTTGTCCGCATCGTGGACGATGAGGGTGTTGACGTTTGGAATGTCGATTCCTGTCTCGATGATTGTCGTCGAGACTAAAATATCCGCCTCGCCCTCTAGGAAGCTGATCAACTGACTCTCGAGCTCACTTTCCGTCATGCGTCCATGTGCCGTTGCAATTCGTGCATCGGGCAATAAGGCCCGAATCTCTTCCGCTTTTCGTTCGATTCCTTCGACGCGGTTATAGAGGAAGAACGCCTGTCCTCCGCGAGCGAGTTCACGTTCGAGCGCTTCACGCAAGACGATGCCGTCATATTCCATGACGTATGTTTGGACAGGATAACGATTCTCTGGCGGTGTCTCTAATACGGACAAATCACGGATTCCGATCATCGACATATGCAATGTCCGTGGAATCGGAGTCGCCGTCAACGTGAGGACGTCGATGTTCGTCTTCAGCTGCTTCAGACGCTCTTTATGTTTGACGCCGAAGCGTTGTTCTTCATCGATGATCACGAGACCGAGGTTGGCGAACGTCACGTCTTTTGACAACACGCGGTGTGTCCCGACGACGATGTCGATGGTACCTTCTTTCAACCCTTTCTTCGTCGCGGTCATCTCGCTCTTCGAACGGAAACGACTCATGACCGATACGTTGATCGGGAATTCGCTGAACCGCTCGAGCATCGTTTCATAATGCTGTTGGGCGAGGACGGTCGTCGGAACAAGAAATGCCACTTGTTTACCGGCGAGCACGGCTTTGAACGCAGCCCGAATCGCCACTTCCGTCTTCCCGTATCCGACATCTCCACATAAAAGGCGATCCATCGGACGGGAGCGTTCCATATCCGCCTTGATTTCTGCGATTGAACGCACCTGATCTTCTGTCTCGGCGTACGGGAAAGAAGATTCGAACTGACCCATCTCTTCATCGTCCGGCGGGAACGCGAAACCGACCGAGGCCTCTCGTGCTGCGTACAATTTAATGAGCTCATCGGCAATATCTTCAACCGATTTGGCAACTTTCGATTTTACTTTCTTCCACTCGGTGCCGCCGAGTTTATAAATCTTCGGCTCTTTGCCTTCGGCCCCGACATATTTTTGGACGAGATCGATTTGGTCGACCGGCACGTAGAGGGCGTCATCCCCTGCATAGACGAGGTGCAGGTAATCCTGATGGATCCCACCGACCTCGATTGTTTTAATACCAAGGTATTTCCCGATTCCGTGGTGTACATGGACGACATAATCATTCGGCTTCAGCTCTTGGTAACTCTTGATTCGTTCGGCATTCGTCAAATTCTTCGTCTGACGTTTTCGTTTCGTCACACGCTTGAACAACTCTTCTTCCGATATGACAACGAGACGGCTCGTCGACAGTTCGAATCCCCCTTCGATTTGACCGATGATGACCGAGACACGTCTCGGTTCTAACTCTCCATCGACATTGGTGAAGGTCGAGGCGATTCCATAGTCGGAAAGAAGCGCTTCAATCTTATCTGCACGCGACTTATCTCCCGCAAGTACGACGATTCGTTGATCACCTTGCTGCCATCGCTCGACTTCCTGTTTCAATAGATGCATCTGACCATGGAACGCCGGTAGCGGACGACAGCTCAAATGGACCGTATCGCTCTCCGGAATACCCGAACGACGAGACGGAAGCAAGGAGAACGCGACTTGCTTCAAGTCGCGGAAGACTTTATGCATCGGGACGGCGAGCGTGTAATTACTGACGGCTTCTCCTTTTTCAATGAGTGAAGAGAACCATTCCGCCTCTTCGCGGTCCTGTACGTCGGCAGCGTCATCGATTCGTGCCACCTCATCTAAAATGAGGACGGCGTCTTTCCCAACGTAGTCAAGGAGCGTGGACGTATAGAGCAATGGCGAATACTTCCCAACTTTCTCCGGGAGGTCTCCACGCTCAAGCCGCTCGATGTCTGTCACGACTCCTTCTTCAAGGGCTTGACGGATGACTTCACTTCCAATCAATTCGACGGTTCGGTCGTACTGTTTCCGAAGCGCACCGCCCGCCTGCTTCAGCTGATTCTCCGTTGCGATGAACTCGGTCGCAGGAGTAATGCACACTTCCCCCACTACACCAAGCGAGCGTTGCGTTTCCGCGTCAAACGTGAAAATGGAGTCAATCTCGGTGTCGAACAAATCGATTCGATATGGGCGCGCTTCCGTAAGAGGATAAACGTCTAGAATACTCCCTCGTACGGAAAATTCACCAGGTGTGGTCACCGTTGCCGTTCGTTCGTAGCCCATGCCCGTCAATTGTTTCGCGAAATCCGCTAAATCGAGGTCACTTCCCGGCTTCAACATAACGCGACTATCTTGCCACGCTTCCGGACTCGGTACATAGCGTCGTAATCCACCAAGCGGCACGACAACAACGCCTCCTGTTTGGTCGAGGAGACGAGTACGGGCATCGATTCGGGCAGCTAGCAGTTCCGGACTAGACGTCAGTGACAGTTCACCTGCTAGCGTCTCATCGATTGGATATAAGAGCGTTTTGTCCGGACCGATGAGTGATTCAAGTTGATCGAACATCTTTTGGGCTTGATACATGTTATGCGTCACGACAACGAGACGTCTCGATGACGATTTCACGAGTCCCGCCAAGACGAGGGCTTTCGCGCTTGTCGTCAACCCCGTCACCAATTGACGGTCTACTTTTTGGAGTCGCTCTCGAATCACATTCGTTTCAGGGAGCGCCACCATAAATCTCTCTAAAGCATTCATTTGTTTTCCTCCAACTCATACGACAAAAAAGGGTGCAATGACCCTTTAGTTGTATCGATTCATCAGCGCCAGCCAATCTGTGTCCACAAAATCAGTGGCTGCGGTTACGGCGTTGTCGAGTGTTTCATTTAATTCCGGCAACTCGTCTTTGCGATAGTTCATCAACACCCAGTCGACGACTTTAATCGGGTGCGGGGGACGACCGATTCCGAGCTTTAATCGTTTGAATTCAGCCGTTCCTAAGTGTTGAATGAGAGATTTGATCCCATTATGACCACCCGCGCTCCCTTTCGGACGGAAACGAAGCTTGCCGGGCACCATATCCAAATCGTCATAAATGACTAATAAATCATCAATCTCAATCTTATAATAATCTAAAATGGGGCGGACGGCTTCACCCGACAAGTTCATATACGTGAGTGGTTTGACGAGTACTACGCGTTCACCATTGATTCTTCCCGTTCCCATAAGGGCATTAAACTTCGCTTCATTCAGCGAGATGCCATGCTTTTCGGCGAGACGGTCAATCGCTAAAAACCCGACATTGTGTCGCGTCATCTCAAACTTTTTCCCGGGATTCCCAAGACCGACGATGCATTTCATATCATTTCCTCCTGAACAAAAAAGCCCAAAGGCGAATGCCTCCGGGCCTCGTTTTTTAATCGAATAGGGTACTGACCGATTTATGCTCGTGTACGCGCATAATCGCTTCCCCAAGCAAATGGGCGACCGACATTTGCTTGATCTTGCTCGAGCAAGGGCGACCCGTCAAATCGATGGTATTTAAGACGACCAACTCTTTGATTGATGAATTGTCGATCCGCTCCATCGCTGGACCAGAAAGAACTGGGTGTGTACAAGACGCATACACTTCTTTCGCACCAGCTTCGACGATAGCATCTGCCGCAAGTGTGATCGTTCCAGCTGTGTCGATGATGTCGTCAATCAAAATCGCCGTTTTCCCTTCGACGCTACCGACGATGTTCATGACTTCGGCGACGTTCGCTTTCGGACGACGCTTGTCAATGATGGCAATCGGCGCTTTCAAACGTTCTGCCAATTTACGTGCACGTGTCACGCCACCGTGGTCTGGAGAAACGACCACGATATCTTTCGCTTGAAACTCTTCTGTTTCAAAGTAAGTCGAGATGAGCGGTACACCAAGTAATTGGTCAACCGGAATATTGAAGAATCCTTGAATTTGCGCTGCATGCAAATCCATCGTGATGACGCGTGTCGCACCCGCTACTGTAAGAAGGTCAGCGACAAGTTTCGCTGTGATCGGTTCACGCGAGCGTGCTTTACGGTCTTGACGTGCATACCCGTAATACGGCATCACGATGTTGATCGTACGGACAGAAGCACGTTTGAGTGCATCGATCATGACGAGCAATTCCATGAGCGTTTCGTTTACAGGTGAGCTTGTTGATTGGATGACATACACATCATCTCCACGAACACTTTCCTCGATGTTGATATAGAGTTCACCATCGCTGAAACGTTTGACTTGGCAATCGCTGAGCGGGACACCAATTTCCTTCGCGATTTCTTCAGCAAGCGGGCGGTTCGAGTTTAAGCTAAATAGACGAATTTCTCGTTCGTATACAGTAGACATGTTTAGGATTCTCCTCCATCGTTTTCCATAATGATTGGCAGCAAGTTATCGTTTTGTGTAGCCTTCTTTATTCGTTTGGCGTTCGCGTGCAATCGCTAGCGCCTCTTCTGGTACATCACTCGTAATCGTCGATCCAGCAGCGACAATCGCGCCTTTCCCGACTTTTACAGGGGCAATCAAGTTGACGTTACAGCCAACGAACGCATCGTCTTCCACGACTGTCTCGAACTTGTTCTTGCCGTCATAGTTCACTGTGATCGAGCCACAACCTAAGTTGACGCGCTCACCGATTGACGCATCCCCGATATAGCTCAAGTGTGACGCTTTCGCACCGTCGCCGAACGTCGATTTTTTAATCTCTACAAAGTTGCCGACGCGCGTGTTCGCACCGAGGACAGCTTGTTGACGTAAGTGAGCGAACGGTCCGACTTGAGCCGCCTCACCGATTCGGCTATCTGTCACGACAGACTGGCGTACGACAGCATGATCTTCAATCACACTGTTGCGGATGTCCGAGTTTGGTCCGATGACACATTCTGAGCCAATCGTCGTCTTGCCAAGAATGACCGTTCCCGGATAAATGACCGTATCCGATCCGATGACCACGTCTGGTGAAATGTATGTCGATGCCGGGTCCATGAAGGTAACCCCTTCACGCATGAGACGTTCATTTGTCCGTTTACGCATGATGGTCTCTGCTTGCGACAAGGCGACGCGGTCATTGACCCCAATTGTCTCATCAAACGTCGGTGCTGTATGCGCCGCAACCACTTCGCCCGCTTCTTTTGCGATTGAAATGACGTCAGGTAAGTAATATTCACCCTGTGCATTGTTGTTCCCGACTTGTTTGAGTGCATCAAACAACAATTCATTATCAAATACGTACGTCCCAGTGTTGATTTCATTGATGGCGAGTTCTGCCTCTGAAGCATCTTTATGTTCCACGACTTTCGTCACGTTCCCATCTTCACCACGAACGACTCGACCATATCCGGTCGCATCGTCAGCAATCGCAGTCAACACCGTGACTTTTGCTTGTTGCGCTTCGTGATGCGCGAGAAGGGCTTCTAACGTTTCGGCCGTGAGTAACGGTGTATCTCCACAGACGACAAGCGTCGCCCCTGATTTACCCGCAAGCTCTGCTTCAGCCATCTGAACAGCGTGCCCTGTTCCAAGCTGTTCTTCCTGGACCGCATACTCTACCCGTGTGCCGAGCGTGTCTTGTACCGCTTCCGCCCCATGGCCAACGATTACGATTTGACGACTGACACCGATTTGGTCTAACTGATCGACAACATGCTCGACCATTGGTTTCCCTAGAACCGGATGAAGTACTTTATATAACTTCGACTTCATTCGCGTCCCTTTTCCTGCTGCCAAAATGACTGCAAAACGCTCCATGCTTGATTCGCTCCTATCTCACAACAGCTGTGATTGGTCTGTATAGTTCGGCTTTTCTGCAACTAAATCCTATTTACACCGTTTCTACTATATCGAAACCATGCCTTCGTTTCAATAGTTGTACCGTTCCTTAACCATTGAAACGCAAAAAAACAGCGGTAGGCAACCTAACCGCTGTTTTCTGTTATTCATGTGTACCGTATGACACATGTTGTGGGTCAAGGATTTCCACATCCATATTGGAATAGGTTTCCAATACAGCCGCTTCGACCTTTTGTCGCATTTCCCCGTTAATCGGATGCGCAATATCCCGAAAAATCCCTTCTGGTGTCCGTTTGCTCGGCATGGCGACAAATAGACCGCTACTTCCTTCGATGATTCGAAGGTCATGTACAACGAATTCATGGTCAAGTGTGATTGAGGCCAACGCTTTCATTCTGCCTTCTGTCGCGACTTTGCGAATTTTTACGTCTGTGATCTGCATGTTTCGCATCCCCTTTTTCATCGTTGTCTACGCCATGGTGTGATCTTCTGTAAGGTTCAGTTGGTTTCAAACGAACGTCATGACTTCATATTGATAACTCTATACCCTCTAATCATAAAACGAAATCAAAATTTTGCCAATCACTTTAAGAATTGTTCCACATTCCCCCGCGAAATGGTGACAAGCCCTTCATCAGGATCGACATTCGTTAACTTCATCAAGCTGACGTATTCACTCACCATCTTCTTCTCGGCTCCTTCGGCCTCCATCAAGACACCGACGCCCGCAAGGTTAGCCTCGAATTCATTCAAGAGACTCATCATCCCACGAATCGTTCCGCCGGCCTTCATAAAGTCGTCAATTAGGAGCACATTCGCACCACGTGGCAGACTGCGACGTGCGAGCGCCATCGTACGGATCGCTTTCGATGAACCCGATACATAATTGATACTGACGGTCGAGCCTTCTGTGACACGGCTATCCGAACGAACGATGACAAACGGAACACCTAACTGCTCAGCGACCGCATAAGCAAGTGGAATCCCTTTCGTCGCAATCGTCATGACCACATCGACTTTACGGTCAGCGAAGACGGACGCAAAGACCTGCCCCATCGGTTTCACCTGACTTGGATTACCTAGTACATCCGTGAGGTAGAGATAGCCTCCTGGTAAGAGACGCTCCGGTTTTGATAGTTGCTCACAGAGCGTGTCAATCATCTCCAGCGACTTTTCCTTACTCCATCCCGGGATGAACATGACACCACCGGCTGCACCAGGGACAGTCACCAGTTTTCCAATCCCATCATGGGACAACATTTCACTGACAATGACAAGGTCTTCACTAATCGACGACTTTGCAGCTTTATAGCGACTTGAAAACATCGACAACGAGACAAGCTGATGCGGATGATCAAGTAAATAACGGGTCATATCGACGAGACGACCACTTCTACGAATTTTCATACGGATTCTCCTTCACATCTTCAATAATAAACGAATGTTCTATTGAGAATATATCACTTTCATTCGTTTTTGTTCAATGTCTTTTGCCGAGAATCCGAACGACGAACACTTCTGGGCAAAATCCTTTCAATCCATTATAGATTCGATGCGCTTTTTGCTCGTGTTCAATCAGCGCAAACACGGTCGGTCCGCTTCCACTCATGAGAACACCTTCCGCTCCGCAATGACGCATCGTTTCTTTGATCTGTTTCACTTCCGGGTGCAGCTTGAGTGTCACACTCTCAAGTGAGTTCCCAAGGTGTTCACAGATTCCATGAAAATCTTTTTGACGAATCGCCTCCACCATGGCATCGGTATCAGGATGATATACCTCTTCCATACGCACTGCCCGATACACATCTGCCGTCGATACCCCAATTTTCGGTTTACCGAGAACGACATAGCACGGTGGCGGGGACGGAATCATTTCTAACTGTTCACCACGACCTCTTGCAATGGCTGTGCCACCGATGACACAAAACGACACGTCCGATCCGATCTCGGCACCGAGCTCTGCTAGCTCCTCTAATGACAAGTTCAATGAAAACAGTTCGTTCATCCCACGGAGCGTTGCCGCCGCATCACTCGAGCCACCTGCAAGGCCAGCTGCCACGGGAATCTGTTTATCGAGCACAATCTCGACCCCTTGCTGAATGTTAAAACGCTCGCGCAACAATGCTGCTGCTCGATACGCCAAATTTCGATGATCATTCGGCACATAGGCGTGTTCTGATTGAATCCGAATCTCATCCGACTCTAAAACTGTCAACTCCAAGCGATCTGCTAAGTCGACTGTCGTCATTACCATTTCTACTTCATGATAGCCGTCCGGACGCTTTCCGAGGACATCAAGTGTCAAATTAATTTTTGCCGGCGCTTTCACACTGATCGTGCGCATCACGTTCACCCTTCCCATTTGTCTCCTGTTCGCCATTGTACCGTAAACGGGCGCACAAAAAAAGAAGCAGCTGCCAATGCATCCGCCCCTCATTTATAAATCAATTGCCGAATTCAATTTTAACTGTATCCGTTAGGACATCAGCGTAGCTATACGAGACACGTTCCACATTATGCAGGTC
This sequence comes from Exiguobacterium sp. N5, assembly GCF_025842465.1. GTDB lineage: Bacteria > Bacillota > Bacilli > Exiguobacteriales > Exiguobacteriaceae > Exiguobacterium > Exiguobacterium profundum. Next base: position 12,951 of record NZ_JAPAEP010000007.1, on the reverse strand, counting down.
TTCATCCAATTTCACAACGAACACCGCGGGATATGTCTCAACGAGCGTTCCAAACCGAGTAACAACTTTCTTACGACCGCCGTTTGCTTTCAACGTCAATCGTTCACCAACATGCGATTCGAGTTTTTGTCTGATTTCTTGTAACGTCTTTGGCATACGCTTCACCTCACTGTTACAAGTATAGCATAATTGAATATGAAAATAAAGATTAATATTATAACGACTCGTTTTCAGGTCGTCAACTATTTTTAAGTGGTAAAATTGTGTCAGACAAACGTGCGAATTCTTCTAGACTTAACGTCTCTCCGCGACGTTTCGGATCGATTCCAGCCTCGTGAAGCGAACGTTCGAGTTCGACCTTATGTTCTTTCCCGATATAGTTTGTCAAATTGTTCAGGATGGTTTTACGACGCTGAGCGAAGCTCGCACGAGCCACATCAAAGAAAAATGTCTCATCTTTCACTTGTACGGCCGGCTCTTTACGCATTCGTAGTGTAATGACGGCCGAATCGACGTTCGGTGCTGGGATGAACACGTTTTTCGGGACGATGAAACTGACTTCCGCCTCCGCATAATACTGAATCGCAATCGATAGCGAGCCGTATGCTTTCGTGCCAGGTTTTGCTCCAATCCGTTCTGCCACTTCTTTTTGAATCATCATGACGAGCGAACGGAACTTAACACCGCTCTCAAGCAATCGCATAATGATCGGTGTCGTGACATAGTAAGGTAAGTTGGCGACCACCGAAATATCTTCAATACCTTCGTTTAAAAATTCTTGCTCCACGATCTCCCGTAAGTCCAGTTCCAATGCATCCCCATGGATGACTTTCACATGCGGATAAGGCGACATCGTATCATCTAAAATCGGCAAAAGACGTTGGTCGATTTCAAGCGCAACGACCTTTTTGGCACGCTTGGCCGATTGTTCGGTCAATGAGCCGATTCCGGGACCGATTTCAAGGACACCACTCACTTCACTCAGTTCTGCTGCTCCGACAATTTTACTCAAGATGTTCAAATCGATTAAAAAGTTTTGACCGAGCGATTTTTTGAATGAAAACCCATGTCGCTCTAAAATCGCTTTCGTTCGTTGGATTGTTGCAATGTCTTTCAACCCTGTTCCTCCTCTAATTGAGCAAGTGCCTGCTCCCACTCTTCGATCGTGACGCCGAGCGCCTCGACCCGTTTTACAAATTGTTTGGCATTCGGCTCACCGATTCGAAGCAACACCCCGAGTCGCTTCCGACGCGTCGCGGCCGCTGCTCCACCGATTAAATCCGCCTCCAACACCATTTTCCGTGTGACGATTGGTTGGTCCGTTTCGACACGCGGTTCAAACACTGCTCCTAAGACACGGCGAAGTGACTCCGGACTCGCATGTTCCACACCGATTTTCCCACGCTTGTCCTTCGCCTCGGCCCGAGGCAAATGTGCGTGCTTACATCCTTTGACGCGTTCCTCGACAATCGCCCGAATACGGTCTCCCGGATAATCTGGGTCCGTCAAAATGATGACCCCGCGCTTCTCCTGGGCACGACGGATTCGTTCAATCGTCTGATCGGATACGGCAGATCCGTTCGTTTCAATCGTATCGACGTCGAACACTTCTTGAAGTCGTGCCGTGTCGTCACGCCCTTCTACGACGATAATTTCTTGTATTTTCTCACGCATTGTCTGATCCTTCTTTCTCTTCTTCCTGCTTCGGAATCACCCAGATGGTGAGCGGTTTGCGACCGAACGTCACGGCCTCTTCCTTTTCATCCATCATGATATCGATTTTTTGCCCTTTGATCGCACTTCCTGTATCCAAGGCAATCGCCATACCGATTCCCTCGACATACACGCGGGTCCCGAGTGGAATGATGGCAGGGTCGACGGCGATGATGCGCATGCCTTCGTACAAAATCGTGTCGGTCACATCATATCCGCTTCTTGTCAGCACGCGTCCGTCATACGTCACCGTGTCTTCCGGATTGTTCGTATAAGCGGTCGCTTCCACAAGCAATTGTTTTGCGGATGAAAAATCAAGTACGTCATCTGTTTTCGGCGGTTCGGCAATCTCGACTTCAGCTTCTGGAATGAATGGGCTCGATTCATCCGCGGTCGTCGACTCAGGGTCGGTTACCGGTTCCGTGACTTTCTTCGTTCCCACTTTGATAATCTGCGGCATCGTTTTACGCAACGTCTCGACACCGGTTTTCGTACGATTTGTAATTGTACCATTTTCCACAGTAAGTGCATACCTTGTCCGTTCAAGTCCAGGAACCCCAACCTGCACCATTTGCTTCACACCTTCTTCGAGCGTGTCATCCTCTTCCTCAACCACTTCAAACGGAATCAACTCACTCTCATATTGAACGACATCACGATTCGTATTGACCGTAATCGTCAACCCTTCTCGGATCGGTGTGGAAGGAGCCGGCATGACCGTATCACTTTCCGTCACATCGATGTTCTCTTCCATTAAGAGTTGCTCCACATCCGTAGCCATTGTATAAATCGTCAACGCCTCTTGACCGACAATGAGATTCACGGCCACGACCGGTTGATATCGAATCGTCATCCCATTCGTCACCGGTGTACGGACTGATGGATACACCGTATCTCCGTCTCGTACCGTGACTCCGTATCGCAGTAAGACATCCTCTACAGTCCGCTCGCGCGTCTGCACCGTCTCCGTTTGACCGTAGCCAATCTGAAGTGAGACCTCGTGTGAACGCTCAATCCGGATTAGACGGTCGTCTGGTACATCTTCACTGAGCGCCGGTGTGACATAATCTGATTCATCTAGTGTGATATTTAACTCTTCGAGCACCTCGAGAACCGAGTCGGCTCGTGTCTCATGCTCGATCACCAAACCGTCATCGACGATTCGAATCGATTCAGGTTGTAACATCACGTACGCCACAGAAGCCGTCGCAATAATACCGATACTCGCTAATACACGCTTGATCATGGGAGTCGGAACAACTTCTTCGCGTTGACTGTCGTAGCAGCAGCGAGTTCATCGTAAGGCATATCGCGAAGAGTGGCGATTTCTTCGGCTACATATTTGACGTACGCTGGTTCATTTCGTTTTCCACGGAACGGTGTTGGCGTCAAGTACGGACAGTCCGTCTCGACAAGCAGACGATCCAGTGGCACTTCTTGCGCCACCGCCTTCGGAACTTTCGCATTTTTGAACGTGACCGGTCCTCCTAACGAAATATAGAAGTTCAAGTCTAAGCACCGAGGCAAAAGTTCGACGGACATGCTGTAACTATGGAACACACCACCGACTTCTTCAGCATGCTCTTCTTCTAAAATATCAAGGACATCTGCCGTTGCTTCTCGGTTATGAATGACAATTGGCATATTCGTTCGCTTGGCAATGGCGATCTGTTGACGGAAGAGGTGCTGTTGCACGTCTTTCGGTGATTTGTCCCAATGATAATCGAGACCAATTTCACCGAGTGCCATGACTTTCGGATGACTCATGAGTGTTTCGATTCGTGCTAAATCCGCATCCGTACAGTCAATCGCATCGACAGGATGCCATCCGACAATGGCATAAATATCTTCATGCGTTTCTGCCAGTTCAATGGCTCGATCGATAGTCGGTGTATCAAATCCGACGACGAGTAGCGGAGAAACGCCCGCTTCTCTCGCTCGCTCAATCGTCTCCTCCACGTCTTCACTGAACTGTTCCGCATTAATGTGCGTATGTGTATCAATTAACATCTTGTTTCCTCCTTAGAAAAAGAGAGGGAGACCGCGGTCTCCCCCATTCCATTATTTGACGATGGCACCGTTCGGCATCTGGTCTGAGACCGTCGCGAGCTCTAGTTTCCCGTCACGATCTGCCGCTAGAATCATCCCTTGCGAGAGTTCTCCACGGAGCTTGACTGGTTTCAAGTTTGCGACAACGATGACTTTCTTGCCAACCAAATCTTCAGGGGCATACCATTCAGCGATACCAGACACGATTTGACGCGTCTCTTTCCCAAGGTCGACTTGAAGTTTCAACAGTTTCTTCGCTTTTTTAATCTTATCGGCTTCGACGATTTGACCGACACGGAATTCGACTTGGTCGAAGACATCAATCGTGATTTCAGGACGAATGTCTTCGTCAGCTTCTTCTACTGATGCCGTCTCCGTCTCTTCAATCCGTGCTTTAGACGCCTGACGCATCATTTCTTGGATTGCATCGACTTCTTCTTTCACATCACGACGTGGGAAAATCGGTGTCCCGTCCGTCACAACTGCGTCACTAAAGTCTGCGAATGTATCCAACGCCTCCCATGACATGTCCTCTCCCTCGAGTCCGAGCTGACGGAACATCTCTTTTGGAGCGCGCGTCATGAATGGTTGAATCATGATGGCAACATGACGAAGTACGCCCGCAAGATGTGTCATGACAGAAGCCAGCTCCTCGCGCTTCGACTCCTCTTTCACGAGAACCCATGGTTGTGTCTCATCGATATATTTATTCGCACGGCTGACGAGTTGCCAAATGTTTGTGAGTGCGACCGAAAACTCCATGTGCTCCATGGCTTCTTCTGTTTTGCGTGTCGTCTCTTTCACCACGTTCAACAATTCTGCATCAAATGCCGTGACATTTCCGTTATATGCCGGAATGTTTCCGTCGAAGTACTTTTTAATCATCGCAATGGTGCGATTCAATAAGTTTCCGAGGTCGTTCGCTAAATCAAAGTTCAAACGGTCAACGAACGCTTCCGGCGTGAACGTGCCATCCGCTCCGAATGGAACTTCACGGAGAAGGTAATAGCGGACCGAGTCGAGGCCGTAACGGTCAATCAATGGAATCGGGTCCACGACGTTCCCTTTCGATTTCGACATCTTCCCATCCTTCATGAGCAACCATCCGTGCGCAAATACTTGCTTCGGTAATGGAAGGTCAAGCGCCATTAAGAGGGCTGGCCAAATGATCGTATGGAAACGTACGATTTCTTTCCCTACCAAATGAACGTCTGCTGGCCAGTAACGGTTGAAGAGTTCATCGTTGTCTGTGCCGTATCCGAGTGATGAGATATAGTTTGTGAGCGCATCGACCCATACGTACACGACGTGCTTCGGGTTCGATGGAACTTGTACGCCCCAGTCAAATGTCGTACGTGATACAGCCAAATCTTGAAGACCTGGCTTTAAGAAGTTATTGATCATCTCGGTTTTACGAGATTCTGGCAAAATAAAATCAGGATGTGACTCAAAATATTCAATCAAGCGGTCCGCGTATTTACTGAGGCGGAAGAAGTAGCACTCCTCACGAACGAGTTCGACCGGATGTCCACTGTCAGGACTTTTTCCATCGACGAGCTGCGATTCAGTGTAGTATGTCTCATCCGGTACGGAATACCATCCTTCGTACTCACCGAGGTAGATGTCCCCATTTTTAAGTAATGTCTCGAAAACATGCTCGACCACTTTCTTATGACGGTCCTCTGTCGTACGGATGTAGTCATCGTACGAGATTTCAAGACGGTCCCATAAGACCTTGATCTCTTCCACGACTTCATCCACGAAAGCTTGTGGCGTCACGCCTGCTTCTTTCGCTTTTTCTTGAATCTTTTGACCGTGCTCATCCGTTCCTGTCAAATAACGGACATCAAAACCTTTTAAGCGTTTGTAGCGCGCAATCGCATCACCTGCTACCGTGGTATATGCGTGACCGATGTGCAGTTTTGCACTCGGATAATAAATTGGGGTTGTAATATAAAAAGTCGGCTTCGCCATGATTTATTCTCCATCCTTTCGACATATGCAATTTCCATTATACACGGTTCGACAAAAGAATTTCCAAACCTAATTGTTTGGAATTTTTTTGCGTTTTCTTCGTCATAAATGTTCCAAAAATACCCTTTCTTTGTTTCAAGTTCAAACTTACGGGGAAATTTAGGTATATATCGCTCTTGATTCGACAAATTTCGAAAATTTACTTTTCCAGATAGTAAGCAGTTGACTACAATTGGAAAGTTTAGTATGCTTTTTGCTGTAGTCACATTGTCGAATTTTGACGATTCATGTCACCACGAGATTTCGACATCATTGGAGGAGGAAACACAAAATGAAATCTACAGGTATTGTACGTAAGGTTGATGAGCTTGGTCGTGTCGTTATTCCAATCGAATTGCGTCGTACACTCGGTATCGCAGAGAAAGATGCTCTCGAGATTTACGTCGACAACGATCAAATCGTTTTGAAAAAATATAAGCCAAACATGACTTGCCAAGTTACAGGCGAAGTATCAGATGATAACTTCAAATTGGCAGACGGCAAACTCATCTTGTCACCAGAAGGTGCACAACGTGTTCTCGTTGAGTTGAAGAACATGCTCGAAAATTACTACAGCGAAGAGTAAGCAAGGATTTCCTTGCTTACTCTTTTTTATGCAATTGATGATACGTATCGTATACATCATTCCGAGACTCGCCGCGGTCTTTCGCAGTCTGTTTGATTGCCGCGTTTGGTTTCAGCCCTTCTTCGATATAGTGAACCACGTGCTCGTATGCAGATAGTGTTTCCCACCATGTTGTCGTAGGTGCCGCCTCTGTCGCTCCACTCACCAAGACGACAAACTCACCACGCACTTCACCCTCACACCATGTCAACGCCTCATCCACAGTTCCTCTCAAAAACTCTTCAAACGTTTTTGTCAGTTCACGACCTAATACGATTTGTCGATTCCCGAACACTTGTCGAATCGCTGTCAACATCTCTTTCAAACGATGAGGAGCCTCATAAAAAATGACGGTGCCCGGTTCGTATTGAATCGATTCGAGAACCTCAACCCGATCCTTCTTCTTACGCGGCAAGAAACCGTAATAGAGAAAACGTTCAGTTGCAAGACCGGATGCGACGAGTGCCGTGAGTGCTGCATTCGCACCGGGTAAGACGACAACCGGGATGTTTGCCTCAATGGCTAATCGCACGAGATCGCTTCCCGGGTCTGAAATTCCAGGCATACCTGCATCTGAGACAACGGCAATCGATTTCCCGGACAACAGATCGTCAATCAGTCTTGGACCACTCACTTCTTTATTGTGTTCATGATAGCTAATCAATTTTGTCGCAATGTCAAAGTGTCGGCAAAGCTTCATCGTTTGTCGTGTGTCTTCCGCTGCGATTAAGTCTACTTCCTGAAGGGTTCGTACCGCGCGATACGTCATATCCTCCAAGTTTCCAATTGGGGTCGGCACGACATACAACGTCGGTTGTTCAGTTTGATAGCTCTTCTGTGAATTCATTGGTCGTCCCCTCCATCAACTTCTCTTTTTGTGCTCGGGTCAATTGCTTGATGGACCATTCGTATCGCATGGCCTCCCGCTTCGTCTCAAACGATTGTACGTACCGAAGTCGTACAGGGAGACGAGCTTTCGTATATTTCGCACCTTTCCCGGCATTATGTGCAAGGAGTCGCTTTTCCACGTCTGTCGTATAGCCCGTGTAGTACGTTCCATCACCGCATTCCAAGATGTACGTATAATGTTTAGGCATCGAGAATAGCTCGCATCGCTTCTGTATACGTATCGTCTTCTTCATAGACAACAAATGGCGGTAAAATTTTAAGACCTGCTTTTCCATCTTTCGATCCCTCGATTAATAAGGTATTCGCCTCGCGTCCCGCTTTCGGGTAAACGAGTTGCATTCGTTTTGGTTCAATTCGATACGCACGCATCAACGTCAGGATATCAAGTAAACGTTCTGGCCGATGTACGAACGCCACTTTCCCTCCCGGTTTGACGAGTTGACTGGCCGTCCTGATGCAATCTTCCAGCGTGCACAGCACTTCATGGCGCGCAATCGTATGATGCTCATTTTGATTTCGGAGTGACGTCTCGTTCGCTAAAAAGTAGGGCGGGTTACAAGTGACTACGTCATATCGTGCATGCCCGAGCTGCGTCGCTGCCGTTTTCACATCGCCCTCCACCACTCGAATTCGCTCTTCAAGACGATTGACCGCCATGCTTCGATTCGCCATGTCGACCAGTTTCGATTGAATCTCCACACCTGTTATCGTTCCTTTTGTACGATATGACAAAAAGAGCGGGATTGCCCCGGTGCCAGCACACAAATCGACCAGTTGTCCTTTTTGGATAGGCACCCATACAAACTCTGCAAGCAGTACCGCATCTAATGAAAATGAGAACACATCATCACTTTGAATGATTTTACCTGGACGTCCGAGCAAATCATCAAGGCGTTCTCCATCCTTAACCGTTACCATCGTTTCCTCCTTCTATAAAAGAAAGGCGACGGATAGGGAACCCCTATCTATCGCCCCGTATTAATGTTTATTGAGCATCGACAAACAGAAGAGACAGTCCCCATCTTTTCGTACCTGTCCGTAATGGAGGTTACAAATGTGGAATCCTTCTTGATACAGCGCAGCCAAATTGTTCTGCCCTTTCCCAGACAAAGCGATTTGTGAATCACCATTTGTCGTATCAACTTCTGCCAATTGTTCGACTTTTTCGCGTAAGTGATGATTCTCTAGATACATATGCTGGTTCTCTTCAAGCAAATAAGCGAGCTGCTCTTTTAACACGCCTAAATGTTCGGTGAGGAGCTGCATCTGTTGCTCGATCGCATCCACCCGCATCATCACTTCTTTTTTGTCCATTCTTTCCACTGCTCAGCACCCCATCACTGTTTTGACGGTTTTCGTTTAATCGCACCCACTTCAACGAGTTCATCAATCGTATACGTGACGACACGCGTCCGATCGTGGAGCTCGACTTGAATGAGTTGGTCCAAAATGTTAAGACCGATTACCCGACCATCACCTTCTGGAATTTTGATTCGCTTGCCGACGTCTGGTAAATCACGTTTCAGTTCTTCATATGTGTCATTCTCATATTTCAAACAGCACATCAGACGACCACATACTCCAGAGATCTTATTCGGATTCAACGAGAGATTCTGGTCTTTGGCCATTTTGATCGAGACCGGTTCGAATTCCCCAAGAAATGACGAGCAGCAAAGAACCCGACCACATGGCCCAATCCCGCTAAGGAGTTTCGCTTCATCACGAACACCGATTTGTCGGAGCTCGATTCGTGTCCGAAACACACTAGCTAAGTCTTTTACCAATTCTCGAAAGTCGACGCGACCCTCGGCAGTAAAATAAAAGATCACTTTATTGCGATCAAATGTATACTCAACATCAACTAGCTTCATTTCTAATTGATGTTCTCGAATTTTTTCTTCACAGACGGCGTGAGCATCAACGGCTGCCAGTCGATTATCGCGTACGATATCCGCATCCTTTTGGTCCGCGACACGAAGGATTGTCTTCAACGGCAGGACGACTTCGTCTTCGCCGAGCTGCTTGTTGACTTGGACGATTTCCCCATACTCAATGCCACGTACCGTTTCAACGATGACATGGTCCCCACGTTTAAGCGTTGCATCGCCTGGTGAAAAGTAATAGATTTTTCCCGCTTCTTTAAAACGGACTCCAACTACTTCAAGCACGCGCTTCTATCCTTTCTGCAAATCGAACGAAAGTCGTTCGAACGTTAATTGAGGATTGACGTTTGCCTCAAGTCGCCAAATGGCCGCATGTACACTTTCAATCGCATGTGTAAGCTTCGTGACAGATCGATTTTGGATAAATGCGTTGTACAAGGCGGCCTCATTCTTAAATAGCTTCGGAGCATACATATCTCGCACTTTTAAATGAAGTGCCTCCTCTAGCCAATGTTCGAATAATTCAAGACCGACTCGCAACTCATTCCGTCCTTTGAAATGCCCTAACCATTTTTCTTGTGCGAACAAGAGCAACTCTTGAGGTCGTTTCGTCAATACTTCAATTAATTGTACCACTAGCCCATACGCCTGTACAAACCACTCCTGCTCAAGCGCTTCTTTCGCGTCATCCCATTTCGGATAAACGGTCAAGGCAAGGTATGCCAAATCATACGTACAGGACAGTTCTTCTGACATCGTTTGCGCCAATTGGGCTCGGTCGATTGGACGAAAAGCAAGTTGTTGCGCGCGCGAACGAATCGTCGGAAGAAGCAACTGTGGTTGTGTCGTCACTAAAATAGCAAGCTTTCCTACTCCCGGTTCTTCAAAGAATTTCAGTAGACTGTTTGCCGCTTGAGTCGTCATCTTGTGCGCTTGATGAATGACGTACACTTGGCGATCACCTTCAGCACCTCGTAGTGATAAATCACTGAGCAATTGCTGAATCTGTTCTTTTTTTATACTCGCACCGTCCGGCTCCACTTCGATGTAGTCGACAATGTTTTTAGAATCCATACGCCGACAGTTTCGACACACTCCACAAGGCTCTGCACCATCTGGTGATTCACAAAATAAGGCTTTGGCGAACAATGTGGCTGTATCAATCAAATAAGGCTCATAATCTCCTGAGAAGATATACGCATGCCCCACTTTATTCGAAACGATTGAATTTTGAATGATGCGAGAAACGACAGTTTGCGACTCGCTCAATTCTTGAAAACGCATATGCCCAACTCCCATTAAAACTGATGGAATCCTTCGATCGGCAAGACGAATACCGTCGCCCCTCCGACTTGTACTTCGACTGGGTAAGGAATATACGAATCCGCATGTCCTCCCATCGGTGAAATCGGCGTGATCATTTGGTCGCGGCTCGAGCAGTTCGATTGAATCACGTCCATCAAATCATCAAGACGCTCTTGTGGAATCCCCATCATAAACGTTGTATTACCTTCTTTTAAAAATCCACCCGTCGTGGCTAATTTTGTCGCGCGGAAATCTTGCTCGACGAGTGCGTCGGACAAACGTGCGCTATCCTTATCATGTACGATTGCAATTACCATTTTCATCATATTTGTACGCCTCCTTGTTGTAGTCGTTCAATTGTATAATCAAGTACCTCATCTTGAATGCATTCAATCGATTGATCAGCATCAATCCGAACGATTCGTTCTGGATACTGTTTCAGTAACGTTTGGAATCCTGCATAGACACGCTCATGGAATGCTTGATCACGACTCTCAATTCGATCAAGCTGTCCCCGATCTTTCATACGTGCACTTGCCCGTTCCGGGTTTAAATCAAATAAAAAGGTTAGATCGGGTGTGAGACCATTCGTTGCCCATTCATTTAATGAGCGAATCTGATCAAGGTCATACTGCAATCCATATCCTTGATAAGCAATGGATGCATCGATGAACCGGTCGCAGAGGACAATCGCGCCCCGCTCTAACGCTGGACGAATCACTTGTTCCACGTTCTGTGCCCGTGACGCGGCATAGAGCATCATCTCCACGCGTGGGGTCATCTCATGATGATCCGGCGATAATAACACTTCGCGAATCTGATTCCCGACCGTTGTTCCTCCGGGTTCTCGGGTCACGACAATGTCATATCCTTTTTGCTTTAAGTTTTCTACTAATAATTGAAGCTGTGTGGACTTTCCTGATCCATCAGGTCCTTCAACCGTTATAAACATTCCGTTCACGTTTTAAAACTCCTCTACAATAACGTCAATTTGCTCTATCATAACATGCTTACTAGCTTGAAGCTTCCTCCCTAAAGAAATCCATTCCCGGAGCACACGGATTTTTTCTTCTGTAATACGCTCTCCTTTTAGAATCCATGGAATACCTGGTGGGTATGGAATCACCGTCTCTGCTGAAATCAATCCAATTGCTTGGTCGAAAAAAACTCGCTGCATTGGAAGAGCTGTTACAGACGTATATAGTTCAGACACGCGCTCGGTTTGTGGAAATGGGAAAATCGTTTCATCGTCTTCAATGATCGGCACATGGGTAGATGCTTTTTTTATTAATTTGATCCAATGCTCGATTTCCTGTTTCTCTATTTCCCTTAATGGCAAGCAGAATAACACATGATCGACTGCCGCCAACTCGATGTCTATGCCGATTGAGGCGAGATGCTGACTAAAGATCAATCCATTCTTTGGATAAGTCAGAATCGTCACCTTCGTAAAGTCATCTCCGACTTTTATAACAAAACCAGCTCGTTTTAATTCAAGAACAAATTGTGCATGGCTTTTTTGGATAGCAGACCATTCCTCATCCGTTAAACGTTCTAGATAAGAACGAGCATAATCCAATGAAGCCATGATGAGATAAGACGGACTCGAGGTCTGGAAAGAGGCTAATGCATGCTTCAAACGCGCTTCATCGATATTATCATTATAGTGAACCCAAGCCCCCATGGTTAAGGCAGGCAATGTTTTATGCGCGGACTGTACGACTGCGCTCGCTCCTTCGAAGATTGCAGAGCGACGTGGCAACTGTGGATGAATTAAATGAGCGCCGTGTGCTTCATCGACAAGCAATGGAATGTCTAATAGTGTCAAATAGTCTGAAATCGTTCGAATGTCTGCCATATCCCCGTAATAGGTTGGAGACGTCAACATGACGGCTCTCCCTCCAGGAAATTCTTGAATGGCCTGTTTAATCGTATCTAATGTTACGACCGTCGGGATACCTGTGCCGCGTTCAATGGTAGGCGTTAGTAACACTGGCTTTAATCCTAACCACTCGATCGCGTTCCAAATCGATTTATGTGAGTTCCGTTGAACATATACCCGTTCACCACGTTTCACTGTTGCCGCGAGCATACTCCAATTTCCCACAGTCGATCCGTTGACAAGCCATTTACTTTTACTCTCATACAACTTACCCAATGCACATTCTGCTTGCTCAATGATTCCCGAGGCATCGTGCAAATCGTCTAAATGTGCTAGCTCAGTCAAATCGTAAGGCATGACTTTTGCGAATGCATCAGGTAAGCGATCATCAACCACTGTACCATTATGATGACCTGGTACGTGGAAAGAGACGCGGTGTTCACGAACATGCTGTTCTAGAACCTCTAAAAATGTAAATGGATTTTCCCGAGCAGGAGCCATCTGTCATTCCTCCTAAACTATCAAAATATGAAAAAAGACGATCAAGCATATGCTTGATCGTCTTCTGCGTT
>NZ_JAPAEP010000006.1:0-53607 GCF_025842465.1 Exiguobacterium sp. N5 | reverse complement strand
GACACGTGGAGCTGAATGATACTAATCGGTCGAGGCTTTGATCTAGTCTAATGGTTTGTGTTGATGAATCCTCAGTTTTCAGGGAACAAACCCTAAAACAATATTGACATGCGTATGACGCGGTGTTAATATTCATTTTGTCTGGTGGCGATAGCGAGACGGCCACACCCGTTCCCATGCCGAACACGGAAGTTAAGCGTCTCAGCGCCGAAAGTAGTTGGGGGATCTCCCCCTGTGAGGATAGGACGTTGCCAGGCAACAACGCAGGACGACCGAGCATACGCTCGGTCGTTTTTTTGTTTTAGCGATGCTCTCGACATAGAGGCATCGCTTTTCGTTTGCCTTTTTTTAAATCAATGATAAAATATAGTCAAAAGTCAAAGATGGTCAGAGGGTGGTGGAGATGAGAAATATTTCGGATGTCATCGAACAGTATTTGAAGCAAGTCTTGAAGGAAAGTCAGGCAAACGCAATTGAAATCAAACGTCAAGATATCGCACAACGATTCGAATGTGTCCCATCCCAAATCAATTACGTCATCAACACACGTTTTACCGTCGAAAAAGGATATTTAGTAGAAAGTAAACGTGGCGGTGGCGGATATATTCGTATTCGACGCGTTATTTTACACGAAAAGCAAGATGTTCTCTCTAGTTTGATGGATATCATTCATGAACATCCACGTTTGAACGAACAGCTCGTTGAAAATGTGCTGATTCGATTGGTTGAAGAACAGATGATGCACGAACAAGAGGCGCAGTTGATCTATCATCTCTTATCAGATGAAGCATTGAACTTACAAGTTGACGATCGCTCCTATATTCGACGTCAGCAACTACTCGCGCTGATGAAAGTACTTCGTTATCGTAATGGAGGGTAAGTCGTATGCTATGCGAACGTTGTAAACAGCGACCGGCTGTCAATGAAGTCGTTGTCATGGAACAGGACGTACCCGTAAAAAAACGGCTATGTCGACAATGTACGGTAGAACTTATGACGGGCTATGTGCCGGTCGTAAAGCGCTGCCCAACCTGTCAGATGACGCGTCAAGATTTATTGCGTGTACGAAAAGCAGGATGTGCTATGTGTTATACCGTATTTCGTGATGAACTGATTAAAATCACACGTCAATATCAACAAGGACATGATCATCATATCGGTTCGGTCCCTGACCAGTTACGTACACCACATGAACGAATCGAAGAGCGGCTCGAAAAGTTGGCAGGGGAGTTGACCCGTGCTGTCGAACAAGAAGATTATGAACGAGCAGCACGCATTCAAAAAGAAATGAAGCAATTAGAAGGGCAAGGTGATGTCTAATGGAAACGTTCCTAACACATCCACTTGGTCCCAAAATGAAAGAGCGTGCCAAATTGGATGACCTGGTTGTCTCCACAAGAATCCGACTGGCACGTAACGTCAAAGACACTGTATTTTCGCCAGTCCTTTCTAAAGAAGGAGAACGTCAACTATGTGATCGTCTCGAAGGACGGTTACATGGGTTAAAGGGATTTGAATATCTTCATATGCGTGATTATGATGAAGTCACCCGACAGGCATTGATGGAAAAACATTTGATTAGTCCGGCCATTGCGACCAACGAAGAAAGTGCAGTCTTTTTAAGTGAAGATGAAACTATCAGTGTGTTGATTAACGAGGAAGATCATTTACGAATTCAGACCTTACTCCCAGGTTATCAAGTGAAAGAGGCGTTTGAATTAGCGACTCAAGTAGACGCACTGTGCGCGGAATCACTCTCATACGCCTTTGACGAACAGTTAGGCTACTTGACGACATGTCCAAGCAATATCGGAACAGGACTCCGGGCCTCGGTCATGTTACACTTACCGGGTCTCACGTTAACGGGTCGAATCAGCCCCATTTTGCGAGAGCTTCGAAAACTCGGCTATACGATTCGAGGTCGTTATGGAGAAGGCAGCGATGCGGCAGGACGGTTGTTCCAGCTGTCAAATCAGCGGACATTGGGCAGTCATGAATCACAGCTGTTAGCTGACTTTATGGAAGTGACAGAACAAGTGATTCAAGCAGAACGTCATGCGCGTGAAGAGCTCATCGCACATCGACAAGAAGAGTTAGAGGATCGGTTTTATCGGTCATATGGTATTTTACGATATGCCAAACTTCTTTCTTCTACCGAAGCCATTGAGCGGCTATCTGATTTACATTTAGCGAGTGACCTAGGAATTTTGTCTGATTGGAGTCCGCCGAAGTTTCATGAACTCATCGTTCGGTTACAATCAGGTTTTCTACAAAAACATTTCGGGAAAACATTATCTACGCAAGAACGGGATCGAGAACGAGCGACACTTGTTCGTCGGACGTTAGATCAAGGCTTAGTTTGATCCAACTATAAGGAGGTTATGTCAATGATGTTTGGACGATTTACAGAACGAGCACAACGCGTATTAGCTTTAGCACAAGAGGAAGCCGTACGTCTTGGCCATCATAATATTGGTACAGAACATATTTTATTAGGATTGGTTCGTGAAGGAGAAGGAATCGCGGCAAAAGCGCTCTTCGCCCTCGGATTGACCTCTGAAAAAATCCAACAAGAAGTAGAATCATTGATTGGACGTGGTTCAGAGAATGGATCGACAATTCATTACACACCGCGTGCGAAAAAGGTCATTGAGCTCTCGATGGATGAGGCTCGGAAATTGGGACACTCTTACGTCGGAACGGAACACATCCTTCTAGGATTGATTCGTGAAGGAGAAGGGGTCGCGGCACGCGTCCTCAATAACCTTGGAATCAGTTTGACGAAAGCACGCCAACAAGTGTTGCAACTTCTCGGGAACACGGAGTCATCTTCAAATGCTTCGCAACCTGGGGCGAGCGCCGCAACACCAACGCTTGACGGATTGGCACGCGATTTGACACAACAAGCGCGCGAGTCTCGTTTGGATCCGGTCATCGGACGCGCAGGCGAAATTCAACGTGTCATCGAAGTGTTGTCGCGTCGGACGAAGAACAACCCGGTTCTAATTGGGGAACCAGGAGTCGGGAAAACAGCGGTCGTCGAAGGTCTCGCTCAGCAAATCATCAACAACGAGGTACCTGAAACGCTTCGCAACAAACGCGTCATGGTACTCGACATGGGTACACTCGTCGCAGGTACAAAATATCGTGGTGAGTTCGAAGATCGCTTGAAAAAAGTGATGGACGAAATTCGTCAAGCTGGTAACGTTATTCTCTTCATCGACGAGTTGCACACATTGATTGGTGCGGGCGGTGCAGAAGGTGCAATCGATGCGTCGAACATCCTCAAGCCGTCATTGGCTCGTGGTGAACTTCAATGTATCGGGGCGACTACACTTGATGAATACCGGAAGTACATCGAAAAAGATGCAGCGCTTGAGCGCCGCTTCCAACCGATTCAAGTGAACGAACCGACGACAGAAGAAGCTGAACAAATCCTACTCGGGTTACGCGATCGCTATGAAGCACACCACCGTGTGACGATTACAGATACGGCGATTCACGAGGCGGTCGTCCTTTCAGACCGTTACATCTCCGATCGTTTCTTGCCGGATAAGGCAATCGACCTCGTCGACGAGGCGGCATCAAAAGTACGACTTCGCTCATTCACGGCACCACCGAATTTGAAAGAGTTGGAATCCCGTCTCGAATCGATTCGTAAAGAGAAAGACTCTGCCGTACAAAGCCAAGAGTTTGAAAAAGCAGCTTCCCTTCGCGATACGGAACAGAAGTTACGCGATGAGTTAGAAGAGTTGAAAGCAGAATGGCAGAACAAGCAAGGTAACGAAAAACTTGAAGTGACGAAAGAAGATATCGCTCAAGTTGTTGCGAACTGGACAGGTGTACCGGTCACGAAGATTGCCGAAGAAGAGACAGACCGTCTCCTCAAACTCGAATCGATTCTTCACAACCGTGTCATCGGTCAAGACGATGCGGTGAAATCAATTTCCCGTGCGATCCGTCGCGCCCGGGCCGGATTGAAAGATCCGAAACGTCCAATCGGGTCATTCATCTTCCTCGGACCGACCGGAGTCGGGAAAACAGAGCTCGCCCGTGCAGTTGCCGAAGCGATGTTTGGCGATGAAGATGCCATCATTCGAATCGACATGTCCGAGTACATGGAAAAACATGCGACGAGCCGTCTCGTAGGTTCGCCTCCTGGTTATGTTGGTTACGAAGAAGGCGGTCAATTGACTGAAAAAGTGCGTCGGAAACCTTACTCGGTTATCCTACTCGATGAAATCGAAAAAGCGCACCCAGAAGTATTCAACATCTTGCTTCAAGTGTTAGACGACGGTCGCTTGACGGATTCGAAAGGTCGCACAGTCGACTTCCGAAACACAGTCATCATCATGACGTCTAACGTCGGAGCCGCAGCGCTTCAACGAAACAAATATGTAGGATTCACAGTGGAAGATGATGTGAAACGTGAATATACGGAAATGAAGGACAAAGTACTCGAGGAATTGAAGAAAGCGTTCCGACCTGAGTTCTTGAACCGGATTGATGAAATCACGGTATTCCATTCACTTCAAAAAGAGCACATTCAAGAAATCATCAAACTTATGGCAGAGACACTTAAGAAACGTCTCGCCGAACAAGGTGTTGATTTCAGCTTGACGGATGCGGCACTCGATAAAATTGCCGATGTCGGCTACGATCCGGAATACGGGGCTCGTCCTCTCCGTCGTGCCCTTCAACGGGAAGTGGAGGACCGCCTCTCAGAAGCAATGCTCGGCGGCACAATCGCTAGAGGCAGTAAAGTTGCGCTCGACGTACAAGATGGAGAGTTCGTCGTTCGTAACGAAGGTGTAGTTCAGTAAAACATTCAGCTCCCTCGTCGTTTAGAGGGAGCTTTTTTTAGACAGGAAGGGAACTTATGGCCAAAATTAAAACGAAATACGTCTGCCAATCGTGCGGATATGAATCAGCCAAGTGGATGGGGCGTTGTCCGGGTTGTAATGAATGGAATACGCTCGTCGAAGAGTTTGTAGAAGAGAAGAAAGCCAAACGTGGAGCGGCCTTTGTGCATAGTTCATCGCGACAATTGAAACCGGAACGCTTAGCGAACGTCGTCTCACAAGAAGAGACGCGCGTGCATACGAATAGTCGTGAATTTGACCGTGTCCTCGGCGGTGGGATTGTCCCAGGTTCACTCGTTTTGGTCGGCGGGGACCCGGGAATCGGGAAGTCGACCATTCTGTTACAGGTTAGCGCTCACTTAGCCCATAGTGGTAAAAAGGTGTTATACATCTCGGGGGAGGAATCTCTCAAACAGACAAAACTTCGTGCGGAACGCCTTGGTTTACCGACCGATGACTTGTTCGTGCTCGCTGAGACGGACATGTTGATGATCGAACGGGTT
Organism: Exiguobacterium sp. N5; assembly: GCF_025842465.1. GTDB lineage: Bacteria > Bacillota > Bacilli > Exiguobacteriales > Exiguobacteriaceae > Exiguobacterium > Exiguobacterium profundum. The sequence goes on along the minus strand of NZ_JAPAEP010000006.1, from coordinate 48,242 downwards.
ATTGATGAGGAGCAACCTGGATTTGTCATCATTGACTCGATTCAAACGGTATATATGGATGAGATTCAATCGGCGCCAGGGAGCGTGTCACAAGTTCGAGAATGTACGGCCGCCCTCATGAAAATTGCGAAAACGCGAGGGATTGCGGTCTTCATCGTCGGTCACGTGACGAAGCAAGGGTCGATTGCCGGCCCGCGCTTACTTGAACATATGGTCGATGCGGTACTTTATTTTGAAGGGGAGCGTCATCATACGTTCCGTATTTTACGGGCGGTGAAAAACCGTTTTGGATCGACGAACGAGATTGGCATTTTCGAGATGAAAGAGAGTGGACTAGAGGAAGTGCTTAATCCATCTGAAATATTCTTGGAGGAACGCACGGCTGGCGTATCGGGTTCGACCGTTGTCGCCTCGATGGAAGGTACGCGGACGGTACTCGTGGAACTCCAAGCACTCATCTCTCCGACATCGTTCGGGAACCCGAGACGTATGGCCACGGGCATTGATCAAAACCGAGTCGCGCTGCTCATGGCCGTGCTCGAAAAACGTTCCGGTCTCTTGCTTCAGACGCAGGATGCGTACTTGAAAGCAGCCGGTGGCGTCAAACTGGATGAACCGGCGATTGACCTTGCGATTTGTATCTCGATTGCCTCGAGTTTCCGCGATCGTCCGACTCGTCCGACGGATGTCTGCATCGGTGAGGTCGGATTGACTGGGGAAGTGCGACGGGTTTCCCGAATCGAGCAACGTGTCGCCGAGGCGGCAAAACTAGGTTTTACACGGGCTATCATCCCGAAAAATAACATGGGGGGATGGACCGCTCCGGCAGGGATTGAAGTCGTCGGGGTCGGAACAGTGGACGAAGCACTCCAGTTGGCGATTCCGTTCTAACGGGTCGCCACTGGCAGTTTTTAACGCTTTGTAACGAACGTGATTGAAAAAATCATGTTACAATGAAAGTGTTATTTTTTGAAATTTTATTTCATATAGAAGGAGGTGGAATGAGTGAAGATTGCTGTACGAATCGGATTTATTTTGATTGGACTCGTCGTGGGTTGGTTCGGAATCATCGAAGCGACGCTTTTATTAGCAGACCTTGGCATGAATGTGCCGGAGTGGTTAACGATTCCATACGTAGCAAGTTTGATTGGTGGACTTATCTTCTTCATTCTTAGTTTATTCTTAACAGATGGTGTTGTTGCATTTATTCGTTTTGTCGAAGAACGGCTCGTCCGTTTACCGGTAGGGGATATCTTATTCGGTTCGATCGGTCTCATCATCGGGCTCTTGATTGCCTTTTTGATTAGTGTATCGCTTGAAGTCACGAATATTTTCTTACTGAGTAAAATCGTCCCGATTTTTGTCACGGCCCTGTTTGGTTACTTTGGTTTCGCGGTCGGCTATCGGAAGCGTAACGAATGGATCAAACTATTTGTGAAGAGCGAACGGGAAAAGCCTGCGGCTGAACCGGTCCAACGCTCTAATGATAAGATTTTAGACACGAGCGTCATCATCGATGGTCGAATCGCGGATATTGCGACGACTGGATTCGTGGAAGGAACATTGATTGTGCCCCAGTTCGTCATCGGCGAACTGCAATACATCGCCGACTCCTCGGATACGTTGAAGCGGAATCGTGGACGTCGTGGACTGGACATCTTGAAGGAACTACAAGAGAACAAGCGCATCCAGGTTGAAATCTATGATGGAGACTTCGAAGACGTACCGGAAGTCGACATCAAATTGATTAAACTAGCTGAACTGAAAAACGGGATTGTTGTTACGAATGACTACAACTTAAATAAAGTGTGTGAGGTACGAAATGTACCGGTCTTGAACATCAATGATTTGGCGAACGCCGTCAAACAGATTGTCATTCCTGGTGAAGAGATGGTCGTGACAGTTATTAAAGAAGGAAAAGAGCAGAATCAAGGGGTTGCTTACCTTGAGGATGGGACAATGGTTGTCGTGGAGGGCGGACGTAAATTGATTTCGAAGACGCTTCCTGTCGTTGTGACGAGTGTCTTACAAACGTCTGCAGGCCGTATGATTTTTGCCCGTCCAGAATAACGGATCAAAAAGAGACGCGAGAGCGCTCTCTTTTTTCACGAAGAGAGGTATTAACATGGTAGCTTATACAGTTGTCATCCCGGCTGCGGGAAGAGGGAAGCGGATGGGTGCGGATGCGAATAAGTTGATGCTGACGCTCCGTGACAAACCGATTATTGCTTGGACGTTACAGGCGTTCGATACCGATCCGTGGTGCGAACGAATGGTGTTAGCCATCCGGCCAGAAGAACGTGACTGGTTCGAGGCGATGACGTCACAGATGAATACGCCGGTTACATACGTAGCAGGAGGGGAAGAACGACAACAGAGTGTCCATGCAGGACTGAAGGTTGTTGCACCCGATACGATTGTGATGATTCATGACGGTGCGCGTCCGTTTGTAAAACGTGAACAGTTGCATCAAGTGGCTGAAGCGGCACTGCAAGGTGGTGCCATCTTGGCGGTACCCGTTAAAGATACGGTCAAACAAGTTCAACGTCATCACATCGAACGCACCGTTCCCCGTGAAAACTTATGGTTGGCACAAACGCCGCAAGCCTTTCAGGCGAAAGCGATTTTGGCGGCACATGAACGAGCGGTCGAACAACAGGTGATGGGAACGGATGATGCCAGTTTGTTTGAGTGGCTCGGCGAATCGGTACAAGTGGTCCTTGGGGACTATCACAACATCAAAATGACGACGCCCGAAGATTTATTGTTCGGCGACGCGATTTTAGCGAAGGAGGAATTACAATGAGAATTGGTCAAGGCTTTGATGTACACGCATTTGCAGAAGGACGTCCGTTAATCTTAGGGGGAATCGAAATCCCACATGAGCGTGGACTTCTCGGTCATTCTGATGCGGACGTGTTACTCCATACCATTGCGGATGCGGCACTTGGAGCAATTGCGGCAGGTGATATCGGGAAACACTTCCCGGATACGGATCCGGAATTTAAAGATGCAGATTCGAAAGTATTGCTTCGTCACGTCTGGCAGCTCGTGAAAGATCAAGGCTACGTTCTCGGAAATGTAGATGCGACGGTCATGGCTCAACGTCCGAAACTTCGTCCTTACATTGATGAGATGCGCGCGGTCATTGCCGAACTTCTTGAGGCGGACATCGAGCAGGTGAACGTGAAAGCGACGACGACGGAGAAACTGGGGTTCACGGGACGCGAAGAAGGGATTGCGGCGCAAGCGGTCATCTTACTCAACCGGGCTTGACAGAAATGGTATACTATTTGGGCAGAAGAGAAGAAAGGTGGAACTATTATGAGTGAAGTGCGTGTACGCTATGCGCCTAGTCCGACGGGGCATCTCCATATCGGAAATGCGCGGACGGCGTTGTTTAACTACTTATTTGCTCGCCATGCTGGCGGAAAAATGATTCTTCGGATTGAAGACACTGACCAGAAACGGAATGTGTTGAACGGTGTCGAGAGTCAGATGAAATACTTGGAATGGCTCGGCATCGACTGGGATGAAGGTCCAGGGCGTGACGGAGACTACGGTCCGTATTACCAAATGGAGCGTCTTGCGATTTATGAGAAATACGTCAATGAGTTGATGAGCAAAGGCCTTGCTTATAAATGCTACATGACCTCGGAGGAGCTTGAAGCAGAGCGTGAAGCACAAATCGCACGTGGGGAGGCACCACGTTACTCGGGTGCGCACCGTAACCTCACTGTTGAAGAACGTGAAGCGTTTGAAGCGGAAGGGCGTAAACCGTCTATTCGGATTCGTGTGCCGGAAGGCGTGACGTATAAATGGACAGATGTCGTCAAAGGAGACGTCTCGTTTGAATCGAAAGATTTCGGTGACTGGGTCATCGTGAAACAGGACGGCATTCCAACGTACAACTTCGCAGTTGTCGTGGACGACCATTTGATGAAGATCAGTCACGTGTTGCGTGGGGACGACCATATCGCGAACACACCAAAACAGATGATGGTCTATGACGCACTTGGTTGGGACTATCCTGAATTCGGTCACATGACGCTCATCTACAACGACCAACATAAAAAGTTATCAAAACGGGACGAATCGATCATTCAGTTCATCGAACAATATGCGGATCTCGGCTACTTGCCAGCAGCGCTCTTCAACTTCATTTCGCTCCTTGGCTGGTCACCTGTCGGGGAAGAAGAAATCTTCTCGAAAGAAGAGTTCATTGAAATGTTTGATGCGAAACGTTTGTCGAAGAGTCCGGCAGTTTTTGACCAACAAAAACTTTCTTGGATCAACAGTGTATACATGAAGAAGGCCACGCTTGACGAAGTGGTGGCACTCAGTTTACCATTCTTACAAGAAGCAGGACGATTACCCGAGGCGGTATCTATTGAGGAAGCGGATTGGGCGACAAACTTGATTGCATTGTATAAAGAACAAATGACGCACGGAGCAGAAATCGTCGCGTTGACAGACTTGTTCTTCAAAGATGAAATCGAGTATGACGAGGAAGCGAACGCTGTCCTTTCAGGTGAAACGGTACCTGCTGTTCTTGCAGAGTTCAAACAGCAGCTCGAAGCAATCGAAGACTTCACTCCGGAAGCGATTAAAGCGGCGACAAAAGCGACGCAAAAAGCTACCGGTCAAAAAGGGAAAAACTTGTTCATGCCAATCCGTGTCGCGACGACAGGACAAACACATGGACCAGAACTCCCGAACGCCATTTCGTTAATCGGAAAAGAGCGTGTGTTGAAGCGTCTGACAACTCTATTAGCGTAATAAAGGCATTGATGAGGAAAGTAAGCGGTACGACACGTTGCAGAGACTAGAACCTAGGCTGGGAGTTCTAGATGTGTCCCCCGAAGAAGTGCACCTCTGAGCCGTCTCGGCGATATGTAGTCGAGACCGTGACTCGGCGTTAACGAGACTTGAGAGGGGAACGCATTTTCCCAAACAGAGTGGAACCGCGCTTACGGCGTCTCTGTGCCTTGGCACAGGGGCGTCTTTGTTTTTGTATAAGAAAAGGAGATATCGATTATGGGATTTTGGAGCAGTGTCCGCGAAGACTTGCGGACTGTCCTGGAACTAGACCCTGCCGCTCGTTCGAAAGTAGAAGTGGCACTGACTTACCCAGGCCTTCACGCCATATGGGCACATCGCATCGCGCACGGATTATGGAAACGTAACATGAAACTGGTGGCCAAATTATTAGCCCAATTCAGTCGTTGGTTGACCGGGATTGAAATTCATCCGGGGGCGGTGCTTGGGGACCGCGTGTTCATCGATCACGGTTTCGGTGTCGTCATCGGTGAGACGGCGATTATCGGGAATGACGTCACTATCTATCAAGGCGTCACCCTGGGTGGAACGGGGAAAGAGAAAGGGAAGCGTCACCCGACAATCGGGAGTGACGTGCTTATTTCAGCGGGGGCGAAAGTACTTGGTAACATCACGGTCGGCGATTGCGTCAAAATCGGAGCGAGCTCGGTCGTATTGAACGATGTGCCGTCTGATTCGACCGTGGTCGGAATTCCAGGTCGTGTCGTCATCCGAAACGGTAAGCGTGTGAAGCAACATGATCTAGATCATCGTTTCCCAGATCCGGACCGCGAATGCCAAGAACGCTTAGAAGCGGCAGTGGATGAACTACAACAAAAATTAGCAACGCTTGAAAAGCGGATGGAGGAGAAGACACATGATTCAGCTGTACAACAGTCTCACGAATAAAAAAGAACCGTTTGTCCCGATTGTTCCGGGTAAAGTATCGATGTACGTATGCGGTCCGACCGTTTACAACTACATTCATGTCGGAAACGCCCGTCCGGCGATCGCCTTCGATACGGTTCGTCGCTACTTGACGTATCGTGGGTACGAGGTCAAATACGTCTTGAACTTCACAGACGTGGATGACAAGATCATTCGTACGGCGAATGAATTAGGAGAAGACACGGAGACGCTGACGAATCGCTATATCGAGGCGTATTTAGCAGATACAGGGGCACTTAACGTTCAACCGGCAGACGTGCATCCCCGTGTTACCGATACGATGGTAGAAATCATCGAATTCATTCGTCAATTAGAGACGGAAGGGTTCGCTTATGAATCAGAAGGAGACGTGTATTTCCGGACGAAGAAGTTTGAGACTTACGGAAAATTGAGTCAGCAATCGATTGAAGATTTGCGGGCCGGGTCACGTGTCGATGTCGGGGAGAAGAAAGAAGACCCGCTCGACTTCGTCTTATGGAAAGCGGCTAAACCGGATGAACCGTCATGGGATAGTCCGTGGGGCAAAGGACGTCCGGGCTGGCATATCGAATGCTCGGCGATGGCGAAAAAACATCTCGGGACAACAATTGATATTCACGCGGGCGGGCATGATTTGAAATTCCCACACCACGAGAACGAGATTGCTCAGTCAGAAGCTTGCAACCATGCGAAGTTCGCCAACTATTGGTTGCATAACGGCTTCATTAACATTGAAAATGAGAAGATGTCTAAGTCGCTCGGAAACTTCCTCCTCGTCCATGAGGCGTTGAAAGAAGTCGACCCGATGGTCCTGCGCTTCTTCATGTTGTCTGTGCATTATCGTCATCCGATCAACTATAGCCGAGAATTGATTGAACAAGCGGCGAACGGCTGGAGCCGAATCAAGGAAGCTTACCAAAATATTGAATATCGCTTGTCGGTAACAGCTGGACTTGGAGAGGCGAGCGAGTCGATGGAACGGAAGCTTGAATCCATCAAGGCGTCTTTCATCGAATCAATGGATGATGATATCAATACGGCCAACGCCGTGACCGTCCTCTTTGACTTGGCACGGGAAGCGAACATTTATGCGAAGGCCGATCATGTGGCAAAAGCGACGCTAGAACAGGTCCTGTCGCTATTTGATGAATTGACGGGTGTCCTCGGCTTGACGTTGGCAGAAGAAAAAGAACTATTGGATGCCGAGATCGACCAATTGATTCAAGAACGGAACGACGCACGGGCGGCACGTAATTTTGCCCGGGCTGACGAGATTCGTGATTTACTAAAAGAACAAAACATCCAACTCGAAGACACGGCCCAAGGGGTTCGGTGGAAGCGGTTATGATGCAACCGAAACAAATGAATGCCCTTGCGCTCGCCTACATGGGAGACGTGGTATACGAAATGGCTATACGGAGACGCCTGCTCGAGAAAGGATTGACGCGCCCGAATGACTTGCACCGGGGCGCGGTCCGCTACGTCAATGCACGGGCGCAGGCGAGCGTCGTGACATTTTGGTTAGAGACGGATGCGTTGACGGAAGAGGAACAGGCTGTCGTCAGACGTGGAAAGAATGCGAAATCAGGATCGGTTCCGAAACGGGTCGATGTGCACACGTATCGTTATTCCACGGCGTTTGAGGCACTGATTGGGTATATCTATTTGACAGAAAGAAGGGATCGTCTTGAAGAACTCATCAAACAAGCGTTCGAACGACTCGAAGCCGAGTCGACCGAAACGACATGACGGAAATCGGGGAGCGGAGAAACGAACGTTTGACCGCCCTCGTGGGGAACGACCAGATCGCACGCGTCGCCAAAAGGCAGAACGCCCTGACTATAAGGAAGTCGATGTGATGGAGGAAGGGATTGACTTCCTTTACGGTCGTAACCCGGTACTCGAGGCACTGCGAAGTGGTCGTGATATGAATAAAGTATTCATTATGGAAGGTCAGCAAAAGGGACCACTCGCTCAAATCATCGCGATGGCGAACGAAGCATCGGTCCAAGTGTCATTCGTCCCAAAAACGAAACTTGAGAAGATGGCTGGCAGTGAACATCACCAAGGAGTCGTTGCGGCGGTTGCGGCTTATGAATACAAAACAGTCGAAGACATGTTCGCTCTCGCAGCTTCGAAAGAGGAGACACCGCTCTTCATTTTGCTAGATGAGCTCGAAGACCCGCACAATCTCGGTTCGATTCTACGGACCGCCGATGCCGTTGGCGCACATGGAATCATCATTCCGAAACGTCGCTCGGTCGGTTTGACTCAAACGGTTGCCAAAGCCTCGACCGGGGCCATTGAGCATATTCCGGTGGCGCGTGTGACGAACTTGACACGGACACTTGAAGAGTTGAAGGAAAAAGGATTGTGGGTTGTCGGGACCGATGCGAAAGAAAGTCAGGACTATCGTCGATTGGATGGAAATATGCCACTTGTTGTGGTCATTGGAAGTGAGGGCAAGGGGATGAGCCGACTCGTGCGCGAATCGTGCGACTTCCTTGTTCATTTACCGATGGTCGGTCATGTCACGTCACTCAATGCATCTGTTGCAGCGGCGCTCCTCCTGTATGAGGTGCATCGCTCACGTCATCCATTGGCATGAGTATCCTGAAGCGCGAGCTCCTTCTTGTCGACGGATATAATATCATCGGCGCGTGGCCTCACTTGAGAAGTCTCCGCGATGTAGATTTTGAACAAGCACGCAATCTGTTGATTGAGGCGATGGCAGAATATCAGGCTGCGTCCGGCAAAGAGGTCACCATCGTGTTTGACGCCCACATGCGCTATGGTCGTGAATCCAAAGAGAAGCGGAGTCGGGTCGACGTTGTCTATACGAAAGAAAATGAGACAGCGGACGAATGGATTGAGCGGCGTGCCCATGAATTAGTGGATGACCGGCTCATTACATTATTCGTTGCGACGAACGATTTCACGGAGCAGTGGGTCATCTTTGGTCAAGGCGCATTGCGCGTTCCGGCAACCGAACTGTTGAAAGATTGGAAGCATGCGAAAACACTGATTGAGCAACAGCGCGTGTCGCTAGAGAAAGAACAAGCAAATCGGAAGACGATTGATATTCCACCACATATTCAAGCAAAGTTTGAAGAAATGCGACGTCGCAAATCAAAAGGTGATTGAAATCACGGACGAGTTCATGAAATGGACTCGTCTTTGTTTCGATTTTGACATTTTTTTGCAAAGGAATGTTGTATACTATTACATATATGAGTTACACAGTATTTAATTGACGGAATTTTTAGAAATTTGTTTGACGCATAGGAGTAGGGAGCCCTATAATGGGACACAACCTTACATAGTTCAGGATCAATCGCCGGGGGGTAACGAGCATGAACGGATGGCCGTACGAACAGTTTGAAAAAATGTCAGACGAAGAGTTGGTCTTATTGGCGCGCAACGAAGGGGATAGCGACGCGCTCGAGTTTTTGATTGAACGATACCGGTATTTTGTGCGGGCGAAGGCACGTTCATACTTTTTGATTGGTGCAGATCATGAGGACATCGTCCAAGAGGGGATGATCGGCCTTTATAAAGGTGTGCGTGATTATAAAGACGAGCGACTTGCGTCATTCAAAAGCTTTGCCGAGATGTGCATTACCCGCCAGATGATCACGGCAATCAAGACGGCGACACGCCAAAAACATATTCCGCTCAATTCATATGTGTCACTCGATAAACCAATTTTTGATGAAGAGTCTGACCGGACGTTGCTCGATGTCATCTTGCCACCACATCCGACTGACCCACAAGAATTAATCGTGACACAGGAAGAACAGTCGTTCATGGAAGCGAAGATGGATGAGATCTTGAGTGACCTCGAACGGAAAGTCTTGCGTCTTTATTTAGACGGGCGTTCTTATCAAGAGATTTCAGATGACCTCGATCGTCATGTCAAATCGATCGATAATGCGTTACAGCGCGTGAAGAAGAAATTCGAGCGTCATGTCGACGTCCGGATGCTCACGAGCTAACCGATTATTGACCGCGTGCCTCCTATGTGATACTTTAAAAGCAGCGCCTTGTCCGTAGACGCCATTTACAGGAGGCGTTTTTTTTTCGCTCTTTTTTAAGAGAGAGTAGTCGAAAGGGGCGCTTATGAATGGCAAAGAAAGTAAGTCTCGCTTGCTCAGAATGCGGGTCTCGAGAGTACTCGACGACAAAAAAAGATGGCGTGTCGACACGGCTTGAAATGAAGAAGTTTTGTCGCCGCTGTAACGCGCATACGCTGCATCGGGAATCAAAGTAACGTAGATTGGCATTCAATGTAGGAGGAAGCTACCATGAACTTTTTGCGCGACGTATGGAAAGAGTTGAAGAAAACGAGTTGGCCGACTCGTAAAGAACTCACGAAATATACCATTACTGTCATCGCGACTGTTGTCGTGATTGGCCTGTTCGTGTTCGGCGTAGATACTGGGGTCAGTTATCTCGTCAATTTATTGATTAACTAAGGAAGAGGTGAAAGCCGTGGAGAAACAATGGTTTGTTGTCCAGACGTACTCAGGTTTTGAGAATAACGTCAAAGAAAACCTAGAACGTCGAATCGGTTCGATGAACATGGAAGATAAAATTTTCCGCGTCCTCGTCCCGACTGAAACGACGCAAGAAGAAGTCACATTGAAGAGTGGCGAGAAGAAAATCAAAGAACGTGAAGTCAAAAGTTTCCCGGGCTATGTGTTCGTAGAGATGGTCATGACTGACGATTCATGGTATGTTGTCCGCAACACGCCAAACGTCACCGGCTTCCTCGGTTCAACGGGTGGTGGGGCAAAACCAATCCCACTCCAACCGGACGAAGTGACAAACGTCTTGTCACAAATGGGACTCATCGAGAAGAAAGATCGTTACAACTATGAACTCGGTGACCTTGTCCGCGTGAAAGAAGGCGCATTTGAGAACTTTGAAGGAACAATCGACGAGATTGAAGCCGACAAAGAGAAGCTCAAAGTCGTGGTCGACATGTTCGGTCGTGAAACAAAAATTGAGCTTGATTTCGAACAAGTTCAGAAAATTAACTAAACCCACTTGCTAATCCGTAAAACGGATGGTACAATCGAAAATGTTTGATGTTGTGCTTTATTTCGGTACAAACTCGACCTAATAGATTGAGTGGGAGGGCGCACAACGTCCAAGAAACCACATTTTAGACTTAAGGAGGTGTGTCTCGTGGCGAAAAAAGTTTCTAAACTCGTTAAACTTCAAATCCCAGCTGGTAAAGCAAACCCAGCTCCACCAGTAGGTCCAGCACTTGGTCAAGCAGGTGTTAACATCATGGGATTCTGTAAAGAGTTCAACGCTCGTACACAAGACCAAGCCGGATTGATTATTCCTGTAGTCATCACGGTATACGAAGATCGTTCGTTTACATTCATTACGAAAACTCCACCAGCTGCAGTTCTCTTGAAGAAAGCTGCTGGTATCGAGAGTGGTTCTGGTGAACCAAACCGTAAGAAAGTAGCAACGGTTAAGCGTGACAAAGTTCGCGAAATCGCTGAACTTAAAATGCCTGACCTTAACGCATCATCTGTAGAAACAGCGATGCTTATGGTTGAAGGTACTGCACGTAGTATGGGTATTGTAATCGAAGACTAATTGCTAGTCTCTGGGGTTGTCGGTGAATACTGCTCACCTTCAATCCCTTCATTATGTGGGAGGAAATTCCGCTAACCACAAGGAGGAAAAGATCATGGGTAAAAAACACCAAGAAGCAGCTAAGCTTGTTGACCGCACGAAGTCATACGACCTCGCTGAAGCTGTCGAGCTCGTTCAAAAAACAGCTACTGCTAAATTCGATGAAACAATCGAAGTTGCTGTCCGTCTCGGCGTAGATCCGAAGAAAGCAGACCAACAAATCCGTGGTGCCGTTGTACTTCCACACGGTACTGGTAAAACACAAAAAGTTCTCGTCTTCGCAAAAGGTGAGAAAGTGAAAGAAGCGGAAGCTGCTGGAGCAGACTACGTTGGCGACGCTGAGTACATCAACAAAATCCAACAAGGATGGTTCGACTTCGATGTAATCGTTGCGACACCTGACATGATGGGTGAGGTTGGTAAACTTGGTCGTGTTCTCGGACCTAAAGGCCTCATGCCTAACCCGAAAACAGGAACAGTTACTTTCGACGTAGAAAAAGCAATCGCGGATATCAAAGCTGGTAAAGTTGAATACCGTGTTGATAAAGCTGGTAACATCCACGTTCCAGTTGGTAAGAAATCATTTGAAGCATCTAAACTCTCTGAGAACATCGAGACAATTCTCGAAACACTCATGAAAGTGAAGCCTGCTACTGCAAAAGGAACTTACCTTAAAAACATCTCGCTTTCATCTACAATGGGTCCTGGGATCCGTGTAGCGACTGCAGATTTCCTTAAGTAATCTTGTTGAAATAAATTGTTGACAACGTGTGACACCGCTGATAAAGTAATACACGTTCAACCGAATATGTTGGATTACCGTAGACAGAAGGTGGACATCGGTCCGTAAACCCTTCCGAGGTGTCTTTGCTCGAACTTGAGCCTGTTGTCACAGGTTTACTTTCAAACAATTACGCCCTCGTATGTCTTCATACGAGGGATTTCTTTTGGAGAGCAGCCTCTCGTCCGGTATAAGAATTGACTAGGAGGTGCAAACACATGGCAAACGAAAAAATCGTAGCTCAGAAATCGGCACTCGTCGATGAAATCGCTGAGAAAATGCAAGCGAGCGTTGGAACAGTTGTTGTTGACTACCGTGGACTTACAGTTGAAGAAGTGACTACACTCCGTAAATCACTCCGTGACGCTGGAATCGAGTTCAAAGTTTACAAGAACGGTCTTCTTCGCCGCGCAGCTACTCAGTCGAACTTCGAAGGTCTTGACGAAGTCTTCACTGGTCCTACAGCAATCGCCTTCTCTAAAGAAGACGTTATTGCTCCAGCGAAGATCTTGAACGACTTCTCGAAAGAGCACAAAGCGCTCGAACTTAAAGGCGGAATCATCGAAGGTAAAGTTTCTTCACTCGAAGAAATCAAAGCCCTTGCAGAACTTCCATCACGCGATGGTCTTCTCTCGATGCTTCTCAGCGTACTTCAAGCTCCAATCCGTGGGCTCGCAGTCGCAACAAATGCAATCGCAGAACAAAAAGAAGAGCAATCAGCTTAATTTTTGTCGCGTAGCGTAACTCAAAAAAACTTTTTCACAACATCAAAGGAGGAAAACCATAATGGCTTTCAACAAAGAGCAATTCATCGAAGACCTCAAATCAATGACGGTTCTCGAACTTAACGAACTCGTAAAAACAATCGAAGAAGAATTCGGCGTATCAGCAGCAGCTCCAGTAGCAGTTGCAGGTGCTGGCGCAGGCGCAGCAGCTGAAGAGAAAACTGAATTCGACGTAATCCTCACAAACGCTGGCGCTGGTAAAATCAACGTCATCAAAGCTGTTCGTGAAATCACAGGTCTCGGTCTTAAAGAAGCAAAAGCACTCGTTGACGGAACTCCAGCTCCAGTCAAAGAAGGCGTTTCTAAAGAAGACGCTGACGCAATCAAAGCTAAGCTTGAAGAAGCTGGCGCATCTGTTGAAGTTAAGTAATTCTACTTCACAACCTATAGAAGCTCGCCATGGCGAGCTTCTTTTATTTCCTTGAAGAATGGGTTAGGAGGTTCAACGCATGGGAGATCATTACTATACGAACGATCCACGTTCGGAAAGTGCCCCGGAGACATGGACGTACGAGTTGCGAGGGAAACAGTATCATTTCACTTCGGACCGCGGTGTGTTCTCGAAAGGGTCGGTCGATTTTGGGTCACGTCTTTTAATTGAAACGTTTGAGATGCCTGATGTGTCGGGACGTATTTTAGATGTAGGCTGCGGCTATGGTCCGATGGGGATCTCGCTTGCCGATGCCTCTGGGCGTGAGGCCTTGCTCATTGATGTGAATGAGCGTGCGCTGGCGCTCTCTGAGCAAAACGCCGCCCGTAATGGAGTGACGGTCGAAACACGGCTTTCTCACGCGTATGACGCGGTGGGGGGAGAACGGTTTGCCGCCATTGTCACCAATCCGCCGATTCGTGCGGGGAAACAAGTCGTCCATACGATCTTGCGTGAAGCACATACGCACCTCGTCGATGGAGGAGCAATCTATGTCGTCATTCAAAAGAAACAAGGAGCACCTTCTGCTAAAAAGTTATTAGAAGAGGTGTTTGGTCAAGTTGAAACGATCGCGAAAGAAAAAGGTTACTTTATTTTCCGAGCAATTCGGTCTTGACAAACGGTGAAGTCTTGTTGACTCGCTATAACGTATATGCTAACATTATAAAATGCCATTGGAATGGAATTCGCTTGAAACTGCCGTGTCTGCCGCTTTTTAGAGACGGAAAACGAGCGACATTCAATGACAATGTTCGATTATTACGCCCGAAAAATTCGCTAAAGAATTGGGGGTCTGAGAGGTGAATCAGTTGACTGGTCAACTTGTTCAGTACGGTCGTCACCGTCAGAGAAGAAGCTTTGCCCGTATCAGTGAGGTATTAGAGCTTCCGAATTTGATTGAAATTCAAACTGCTTCTTATGAGTGGTTCTTGCGTGAAGGATTGAAGGAAATGTTCACAGACATTTCACCGATTTCCGACTTCACAGGAAACCTCGTATTGGAGTTCATCGATTACTCGCTCAGTGAGCCGAAGTATTCTATCGATGAATCGAAGGAGCGCGACGTTACTTATTCTGCGCCACTTCGCGTAAAAGTGCGTCTCCAAAACAAAGAGACAGGTGAGCTCAAAGAACAAGAAGTGTTCATGGGGGATTTCCCGCTCATGACAGAATCGGGAACGTTTATCATCAATGGTGCAGAACGCGTCATCGTTTCCCAGCTTGTCCGTTCACCGAGCGTGTACTATAACGCTAAACTCGATAAAAACGGTAAACGTGGATTTGGCGCAACTGTCATTCCGAACCGTGGTGCTTGGCTCGAACTCGAGACAGATGCCAAAGATATCGTTTATGTTCGTATCGACCGTACCCGTAAAATTCCGGTAACGGTGTTGTTGCGTGCCCTCGGATTCGGTACGGACCAAGAAATTATCGACCTTCTCGGGGATGACGAATACCTTCGTAACACCCTTGAAAAAGATAATACGGAGTCTACAGAGAAAGCGTTGATCGAGATTTATGAGCGTCTCCGCCCTGGTGAACCACCAACGGTAGAAAATGCGAAATCTCTTCTCGTATCACGTTTCTTCGACCCGAAACGTTACGACTTAGCGAACGTCGGTCGCTATAAGATGAACAAAAAACTTCATCTTAAGAACCGTTTGTTCGGTCAAAAATTAGCGGAAACGCTCGTGGACCCGGAAACAGGCGAAGTACTCGCCGAAGCTGGAACAATCCTCGACCGCCGCAACTTAGATCGTATCCTCCCGCACTTGGAGAACGGCCTTGGCTATATCGATGCGGAACCAACTGGTGGTGTCGCTGAAGGTGAGCCATTCGGTCTTCAGTCAATCAAAGTCATCTCACCGGATGACCCAGATGGAGAGCGTATCTTGAACATCATCGGAAATGGCAATATCGATCGCAGCGTAAAACATATTACGCCAGCCGATATTATCGCTTCAATCAACTACTTCTTCAACTTACTTCACGAAGTCGGAACAACAGATGACATCGACCACTTAGGAAACCGTCGTCTTCGTTCAGTCGGAGAACTTCTCCAAAACCAATTCCGGATTGGGCTTTCCCGTATGGAACGTGTCGTAAAAGAACGTATGTCGATTCAAGATCAAAATGCGATCACACCACAGGCGCTCATCAACATCCGCCCGGTTATCGCATCACTTAAAGAGTTCTTCGGTAGCTCGCAATTGTCACAGTTCATGGACCAAACGAACCCGCTCGCAGAGCTCACGCACAAGCGTCGTCTCTCTGCACTTGGACCGGGTGGTTTGACACGTGAGCGTGCTGGTTTCGAAGTTCGAGACGTTCACTATTCGCACTACGGTCGGATGTGTCCAATCGAAACACCAGAGGGGCCGAACATCGGACTCATCAACTCACTCTCGTCTTATGCGAAAGTGAACGAGTACGGTTTCATCGAAGCACCATACCGTCGTGTTGACCCAGAAACAGGTCTTGTCACTGGCGACATTCAATATATGACGGCTGATGAGGAAGACCTCTATGTCGTCGCACAGGCAAACATGCCGCTCACAGAAGATGGCCACTTTGCAGACGAACAAGTTCTTTGCCGTTTCCGCGGACAAAACTTGTCAGTCGAGCCAAGCCGAGTGGACTACATGGACGTTTCGCCGAAACAGGTTGTTTCTGCCGCAACGGCATGTATCCCGTTCCTCGAGAACGATGACTCGAACCGTGCCCTCATGGGAGCGAACATGCAACGTCAAGCAGTACCACTCCTTCAACCGGATTCACCGATTGTCGGTACCGGCATGGAGTACGTATCTGCGAAAGACTCTGGGGCAGCTATTGTTGCGAAATACCCAGGTGTCGTCGAACGCGTCACAGCGCGTGAAATCTTGATCCGTCGCACGTCTGACGTGAACGGTTCTGAGGTTTCAGGTGACCTTGACCGTTACAAACTTCAAAAATATGTCCGTTCGAACCAAGGGACATGCTATAACCAAAAACCAATCATCGCAGCTGGTGACCGTGTCGAAAAAGGAGAAATCCTTGCAGACGGTCCATCGATGGATATGGGTGAGCTCGCGCTCGGCCGTAACGTCGTCGTTGCCTTCATGACATGGGATGGTTACAACTATGAGGATGCGATCATCATGAGTGAGCGTCTCGTGAAAGATGACGTGTACACGTCGATTCATATCGAAGAGTACGAGTCAGAGTCACGCGACACGAAACTCGGACCAGAGGAAATCACACGTGATATTCCAAACGTCGGAGATGACGCACTTCGTAACTTGGACGATCGTGGAATTATCCGCATCGGAGCTGAAGTCAAGGATGGCGACATCCTCGTCGGTAAAGTAACACCTAAGGGCGTTACAGAATTGACGGCGGAAGAGCGTCTCTTGCACGCAATCTTCGGTGAGAAGGCACGTGAAGTACGTGATACGTCACTTCGTGTACCAAACGGTGGAGACGGAATCATCTTGGATGTCAAAGTGTTCGACCGTGAAAACGGTGACGAGTTGTCTCCAGGCGTCAACCAAATGGTACGTGTCTATATCGTTCAAAAACGTAAGATTCACGAAGGGGATAAGATGGCGGGACGTCACGGTAACAAAGGTGTTATCTCGCGAATCCTCCCTGAAGAAGATATGCCATACATGCCAGACGGTACACCGGTTGACATCATGCTCAACCCGCTTGGGGTACCATCTCGTATGAACATCGGTCAGGTACTTGAGCTCCACCTTGGTATGGCGGCGAAGAAGCTCGGTATCAAAGTGGCAACACCTGTATTCGATGGAGCGCGTGAGGAAGACGTATGGGCAACGATTGAAGAGGCTGGTATGGATAAAGATGCGAAAACGCGTCTCTATGACGGTCGTACGGGTGAACCGTTCGATAACCGCGTCTCGGTCGGTGTCATGTACATGATCAAACTCGCGCACATGGTTGATGACAAACTTCACGCTCGTTCGACAGGACCATACTCACTCGTTACGCAACAACCGCTCGGTGGTAAAGCACAGTTCGGTGGTCAGCGCTTCGGGGAGATGGAAGTTTGGGCTCTTGAAGCGTACGGTGCAGCCTACACGCTCCAAGAAATCTTGACAATCAAGTCGGATGACACGGTCGGTCGTGTGAAAGCATATGAGGCCATCGTGAAAGGCGAGAGCGTTCCGAAAGCGGGCGTTCCTGAATCATTCCGCGTCTTGATCAAAGAGCTTCAAGCGCTCGGTATGGAAGTCAAGATGATGTCAGCGGATGATGAAGAAGTCGAAATGAAAGATGAAGATGACGACAACATCCCGAACGCAACATCGGCGTTAGAACAAGTCGTTCAACCGACTGTTACGGAAGAGGAATAAGGCGAAAAGGGAGGTCGGCCCCTTGGTAGATGTTAATCGATTTGAATATATGAAAATCGGCTTGGCTTCATCAGAGAAGATCCGTTCGTGGTCTTACGGTGAAGTCAAAAAGCCGGAAACGATCAACTATCGTACACTTAAACCAGAGAAGGACGGATTATTCTGTGAACGAATCTTCGGTCCTACGAAAGACTGGGAATGTTACTGTGGGAAATACAAACGTATCCGTTATAAAGGAGTCATTTGTGACCGCTGTGGCGTTGAAGTGACGAAAGCGAAAGTGCGTCGCGAGCGAATGGGCCATATCGAGCTCGCGGCACCAGTTTCGCACATCTGGTACTTCAAAGGGATTCCAAGCCGCATGGGGCTTGTTCTCGACATGTCACCACGTGCGCTTGAAGAAGTCATTTACTTCGCATCTTACGTGGTCACAGAGCCAGGTGATACTCCGCTTGAGAAGAAACAACTTCTCTCGGAAAAAGAATTCCGTCTCTATCGTGAAAAATACGGTAGCGACTTCAAAGCAGACATGGGTGCTGAAGCCATCCGTACACTTCTTCAAGACGTTAATCTTGAAAAAGAAGTAGGCGAGCTTCGTGAAGAGTTGAAAACAGTCCAAGGTCAACGTCGTACACGTGCGATTAAGCGCTTGGAAGTTCTCGATGCATTCTTCACTTCAGGAAACAATCCAGACTGGATGATCCTTGAAGTACTTCCTGTCATCCCACCAGAGCTTCGCCCGATGGTACAGCTTGATGGTGGACGCTTTGCGACATCTGACTTGAACGATTTGTATCGTCGAGTCATCAACCGGAACAACCGTCTTAAACGTTTGCTCGACCTCGGCGCGCCGAACATCATCGTGCAAAACGAGAAGCGTATGCTTCAAGAAGCGGTTGACGCCCTCATCGACAACGGTCGTCGTGGTCGTCCGGTAACAGGTCCTGGTAACCGTCCGCTTAAATCACTTTCACACATGTTGAAAGGGAAACAAGGTCGTTTCCGTCAAAACCTTCTCGGTAAACGGGTCGACTATTCAGGACGTTCGGTTATCGTCGTAGGTCCGAACTTGAAGATGTATCAGTGTGGTCTTCCAAAAGAGATGGCGCTTGAACTCTTCAAACCGTTCGTGATGAAAGAGCTTGTCGGTCGCGGCATCGCTTCAAACATCAAGAACGCCAAACGCAAAATCGAGAAGATGCAACCTGAAATCTGGGGCGTCCTTGAAGAAGTCATTCGTGAGCATCCGGTCCTCTTGAACCGTGCCCCGACACTTCACCGCCTTGGTATTCAAGCATTCGAACCGATTCTTGTTGAAGGTCGTGCGATTCGCCTTCACCCACTCGTATGTACGGCATACAACGCCGACTTCGATGGTGACCAAATGGCCGTCCACGTTCCGCTCTCTGCAGAAGCACAAGCGGAAGCACGTCTTCTCATGCTCGCTGCGCAGAACATCTTGAACCCGAAAGACGGAAAACCAGTTGTTACACCATCGCAGGATATGGTCCTCGGTAACTACTACATCTCACTCGAACGTGAAGATGCCGTCGGTCAAGGGAAAGTGTTCTCGAACGTCAACGAAGCGTTGATTGCTTACCAAAACGGTTATGTCCACTTGCACTCGCGTGTGGCACTTCCGGCACGTACGCTCAACAACCCGACGTTCACAGACGAACAGAACGAGAAATTGCTCATTACGACAGTTGGTAAGATGATCTTCAACGAAATCTTGCCAAATACGTTCCCATACTTGAACGAGCCGACGATGGAAAACTTACAGGAAGCAACGCCTGATAAGTACTTCATCGACAAAGGGGCGAACGTTGCGGAAGAAATCGCATCACGTCCAATCATCGACCCGTTCAAAAAAGGGTTCCTTGGAAAAGTCATCGCGGAAGTGTTCCAGAAGTTTGAAACGACGGAAACAAGCCGCATGCTTGACCGGATGAAAGATCTTGGCTTCAAGCACTCGACAAAAGCGGGTGTGACGGTTGGGATTGCCGATATCATCGTACTTCCGGATAAACAGGAAATCCTTGATGAAGCACAAAAACAAGTCGACCAAATCATGAAGTCGTTCCGTCGTGGTCTCATCACTGAAGATGAGCGTTACGAGCGCGTTGTCCGTGCTTGGAACGAAGCGAAGGATGAAATTCAATCTCGATTGATGAAATCCCTCAACCGCCTGAACCCAATCTTCATGATGTCTGACTCAGGTGCCCGTGGTAACGCATCGAACTTTACGCAGCTTGCGGGTATGCGTGGTTTGATGGCCGCTCCATCTGGTCGCATCATCGAACTTCCAATCAAATCGTCATTCCGTGAAGGTCTGACGGTTCAAGAGTACTTCATCTCGACTCACGGGGCTCGTAAAGGTCTTGCCGATACAGCCTTGAAGACAGCCGATTCAGGTTACTTGACGCGTCGTCTCGTTGACGTAGCGCAAGATGTCATCATCCGTGAAGAGGATTGTGGAACAGACCGCGGAATCCGTGTTTCTGCACTCCGCGAAGGTACGGAAGAAATCGAAAGCTTGTACGACCGTCTCGTCGGACGTACATCGTTTGAAACGGTCACACACCCTGAAACGGGCGAAGTGTTGATCGATAAGAACGAATTGATCACAGAAGACATCGCGCGCATCATTGTAGATGCGGGTGTTGAAAAAGTTGAAATCCGTACAGCCTTCACATGTAACACGTCACACGGCGTATGTAAGAAGTGTTACGGACGCAACTTGGCAACTGGATCAAATGTTGAAGTCGGGGAAGCCGTCGGTATCATTGCCGCACAATCGATCGGTGAGCCAGGAACGCAGCTTACAATGCGTACCTTCCACACAGGTGGGGTTGCCGGAGACGATATCACACAAGGTCTTCCACGTATCCAAGAGGTATTCGAAGCCCGTAACCCGAAAGGTCAAGCGGTCATCTCGGAAATCTCTGGTACGGTCATCGACTTCACAGAATCGCGTGACAAGCGTGAACTCACGGTCGAAGGATTCAGTGAGACTCGCTCATACACGATTCCATTCGGAGCGCGTCTCCGCGTTCAAATCGGCGACACAGTAGAAGCCGGTGAAGTCTTCACGGAAGGTTCGATCGATCCGAAAGAATTACTCGCCGTCCGTGGTGTATCTGGTGTTCAGAACTATCTTCTCCAAGAAGTTCAAAAAGTTTACCGGATGCAAGGGGTAGAAATCGGTGATAAGCACGTTGAGGTCATGGTTCGCCAAATGCTTCGTCGTGTCAAAGTTATCGAATCAGGTGACACACCACTTCTCCCTGGATCACTCGTCGACATCAGCGTCTTCAAAGAAGCGTGTAAAGATGCGATTCGTGATGGAAAACACCCAGCGACTGCGAAACCAGTCCTTCTCGGAATCACGAAAGCTTCACTTGAGACAGATTCGTTCCTCTCAGCGGCTTCGTTCCAAGAAACGACTCGCGTCTTGACAGATGCAGCAATCAAAGGGAAACGTGACTATCTCCTCGGACTCAAAGAGAACGTCATCATCGGTAAACTCGTTCCAGCTGGTACTGGAATGGCCGTCTACCGTGATGTGGAACTCAAAGAAGATGAGGCGCCAGTTGCGCTCGAAGATACAACAGTCGAGTAAAATACGTCTTGACAGCGCAGGTTGGCGGTGCTACTATGATTTAGTGCCGCCAATCGGTTGTTGTCGATGACAACGATGTCCAGCAGTCGGCAAGCTACTTGGACGTCCATCCGAACTTTCTACGGGAAGGTTTGGCTGCTACAATTGCCACTTTCAAGGTATAACTCACGTTTTTGCGAGGTCATGGAATGCCTACGCCTCGTAAAAACGTTTCGTTATGACCTTAAATGAACCACCCGGGTCGGTGGGACTAGAAAATAGCAACATTCAGGAAGGGAGGATCTTCAAAGATGCCTACTATTAACCAGTTAGTCCGTAAAGGACGTAAATCGAAAGTCGTGAAATCTGACTCTCCAGCACTTAACAAAGGTTACAACAGTTTCATCAAGTCACAAACAAACGTGAGCTCACCACAAAAACGTGGTGTTTGTACACGTGTTGGTACAATGACTCCGAAGAAACCGAACTCGGCGCTTCGTAAGTATGCTCGTGTTCGTTTGACTAACCAAATCGAAGTGACTGCGTACATCCCAGGTATTGGCCACAACCTTCAAGAGCACAGCGTTGTTCTTATCCGTGGAGGACGTGTAAAAGACTTACCAGGGGTACGTTACCACATCGTTCGTGGTGCGCTTGACACTGCAGGTGTTGATGGACGTATGCAAGGCCGTTCTAAATACGGTACGAAACGTCCGAAAGCTGCGAAGAAGTAATTCTCGCAAACTAAACTACAATTGAAATTTTGAAAGGAGGGTACTCGGATGCGTAAAAACCGTGCAGAACGTCGTGACGTTATCGCAGATCCGATCTACAACTCGAAATTGGTAACTCGCCTCATTAACCGTGTCATGTTAGACGGTAAAAAAGGTACAGCTCAAACTATCATTTACAACGCATTTGGCATCATCGCTGAACGCTCAGGCAAAGAGCCTATGGAAGTGTTCGAAGAAGCAATGAACAACATCATGCCTGTACTTGAAGTTAAAGCACGCCGTGTAGGTGGAGCTAACTACCAAGTTCCTGTAGAAGTTCGTCCAGAGCGCCGTACAACACTTGGTCTTCGTTACCTCGTGAACTACGCTCGTCTCCGCAACGAAAAAACGATGGAGCAACGTATCGCGAACGAAATCATGGATGCAGCCAACAACACTGGTGCATCTGTTAAGAAACGCGAAGACATGCATAAGATGGCAGAAGCTAACAAAGCGTTTGCTCACTATCGTTGGTAATTTAATCGTAAAGTCCACTCCGCCAAGCATGGCTTAACGGAGTGGCTTTCGGGTATAATCATATCGTGTGCGCGCACACGAAAATCAAACATGCGGAAGGAGAATACCCAGTATGGCAAGAGAATTCTCCCTAAAGAATACTCGTAACATCGGGATCATGGCTCACATCGATGCCGGTAAAACGACAACAACTGAACGTATTCTTTATTACACAGGTCGTATCCATAAAATTGGTGAAACGCACGAAGGTGCTTCACAAATGGACTGGATGGAGCAGGAGCAAGAGCGTGGAATCACGATCACTTCGGCTGCGACAACTGCACAGTGGAATGGCCACCGTGTAAACATCATCGATACACCTGGACACGTAGACTTCACTGTAGAAGTTGAACGTTCACTCCGTGTACTTGATGGTGCGGTTGCTGTACTTGACGCTCAGTCAGGTGTAGAACCACAAACAGAAACTGTATGGCGTCAAGCGACGACATATGGTGTACCACGTGTCGTATTCGTCAACAAGATGGATAAAATCGGCGCAGACTTCTTGTACTCTGTGAAGACGCTCCACGATCGTCTTCAAGCGAACGCTTACGCGATCCAACTCCCAATCGGAGCAGAGGACGATTTCAAAGGGATCATCGATCTCGTTGAAATGAAGACTTACATGTACAACAACGACCTCGGTACTGACATCGAAGTAACAGATGGCTTCCCAGCTGACATGGCTGACCAAGCTGAAGAACTTCGCGGTCAATTGATCGAAGGTGTTGCTGACTTCAACGAAGAGTTGATGATGAAGTACCTTGAAGGTGAAGAGATTTCAATCGATGAATTGAAAGCTGCAATCCGTCAAGCGACACTTAGCGTTGAATTCTACCCTGTACTCGTTGGTTCTGCCTTCAAGAACAAAGGTGTTCAGCTCATGCTTAACGCCGTTGTTGATTACCTCCCATCACCAGTTGATGTAGAGTCAATCAAAGGGATCAACCTCGATACAGAAGAAGAAATCACACGTGAGCCTTCTGACGAAGCTCCATTCTCAGCACTTGCGTTCAAAGTTATGACTGACCCTTACGTCGGTAAATTGACGTTCTTCCGCGTGTACTCTGGTACAGCTGAAGCGGGATCATACGTGAAGAACTCGACTAAAGGGAAGCGTGAGCGTCTCGGTCGTATCCTTCAAATGCACGCAAACAGCCGTGAAGAGATTCCAATGGTATTCGCTGGTGACATCGCCGCTGCTGTTGGTTTCAAAGACACGACTACTGGTGACACGCTTTGCTCTGAGAAAGATAACATCGTTCTCGAGTCAATGACGTTCCCAGAACCAGTTATCTCGGTTGCAATCGAGCCTAAATCGAAAGCAGACCAAGATAAGATGGGTCAAGCTCTTGCGAAACTCGCAGAAGAAGATCCAACATTCCGCACTGAAACAAACCCTGAGACTGGTCAAACGATCATCTCTGGTATGGGTGAGCTTCACCTTGACATCCTCGTTGACCGTATGCGTCGCGAATTCAAAGTAGAAGCTAACGTTGGTGCACCACAAGTTGCTTACCGTGAAACAATCCGTGGCGCTGCGAAGATCGATTCGAAATTCGTTCGTCAGTCTGGTGGACGCGGTCAGTACGGTCACGTTGTCGTAGAATTCGAGCCGAACGAAGAAGGCGCTGGATTCGAGTTCGAGAACAAGATCGTCGGTGGTGTTGTACCACGTGAATACGTCCCTGCTGTTCAAAACGGGATTGAAGAAGCTCTCGAAAACGGTATCCTCGCTGGTTACCCAGTAGTAGACGTTAAAGCTCGTCTCGTATTCGGTTCGTACCACGATGTCGACTCGAACGAGATGGCGTTTAAAGTTGCTGCTTCGATGGCGGTTAAACAACTTAAGGACCAAGCGAAAGCTGTTATCCTTGAGCCAATGATGCGTGTTGAAGTTGTTATCCCAGAAGAATACATGGGTGACATCATGGGTGACGTCACGTCACGCCGTGGACGCGTAGAAGGTATGGAAGCTCGCGGTAACGCACAAGTCGTTAAAGCGATGATTCCACTTTCAGAAATGTTCGGTTACGCAACATCACTTCGTTCACGTACACAAGGACGCGGAACGTACTCGATGCACTTCGATCACTACGAAGAAGTACCGAAATCAATCGCTGAAGAAATCGTCAAAAAAGCGAACGGCTAATAACGGTTGTATCGCTAGATTGATTGTTGTAAGCTAAGGAGGACGTATGTTAAAAGTAGCCTACGTCTTCCTAGTTAAATAAAACTAATCGTTTAATAGAGGAGGAATCTAGAATGGGTAAAGAAAAATTCGACCGTTCTAAGCCGCACGTTAACGTTGGTACAATTGGCCACGTTGACCACGGTAAAACAACTTTGACTGCAGCAATCTCTGCTGTACTTTCACGTGCACAAGGTAAAACAGCTACTAAGTTCGACCAAATCGATGGTGCTCCAGAAGAGCGCGAGCGCGGTATCACAATCGCAACAGCTCACATCGAGTACGAAACTGACAAGCGTCACTACGCACACGTTGACTGCCCAGGACACGCTGACTATGTTAAAAACATGATCACTGGTGCTGCTCAAATGGACGGCGCGATCCTCGTTGTATCTGCAACAGATGGCCCAATGCCACAAACACGTGAGCACATCCTTCTTTCACGTCAAGTAGGTGTTCCTTACATCGTAGTATTCATGAACAAAGTTGACATGGTAGACGACGAAGAGCTTCTCGAACTCGTTGAAATGGAAATCCGTGAACTTCTTTCTGAATACGACTTCCCAGGCGACGACCTCCCTGTAATCAAAGGTTCTGCACTTGGCGCACTTAACGGTGAAGCTCAGTGGGAAGAAAAAGTTATGGAACTCATGAACGCTGTTGATGAGTACATCCCAGAACCAGTTCGTGACACTGAAAAAGACTTCATGATGCCTGTTGAGGACGTATTCTCAATCACTGGTCGTGGTACTGTAGCGACTGGTCGTGTTGAGCGTGGTGTTCTCCGCGTCAACGACGAGATCGAAATCGTTGGTCTTACAGAAGAAACGAAGAAAACTGTATGTACTGGTGTAGAGATGTTCCGTAAGCTTCTTGACTATGCTGAAGCTGGCGACAACATCGGTGCACTTCTCCGTGGTGTATCACGTGACGACATCGAGCGTGGACAAGTACTTGCTAAGCCAGGTTCAATCACACCACACTCTAAATTCAAAGCATCAATCTACGTTCTTTCTAAAGAAGAGGGTGGCCGTCACACGCCATTCTTCGCGAACTACCGTCCGCAGTTCTACTTCCGTACAACTGACGTAACAGGTATCGTTCACCTTCCAGAAGGTACTGAAATGGTAATGCCAGGAGACAACATCGAGTTGACGATCGAATTGATTTCTACAATCGCGATCGAAGACGGTACACGTTTCTCTATCCGTGAGGGTGGCCGTACTGTAGGTGCTGGTTCAGTAACAGAAATCATCGAGTAATCGATTGATTCAACTGAACAACATTAAGCAGTCCGCAATATGCGGGCTGCTTTTTTGTGTTTCCATCACAACATGGTAAGATGAGGCATACGAGAAAGGAGTGGCGTCATGCTGAAGCAACTAGAGACTATTTGTCGCTTGAATGGGATTGAGTATCGCATTGGCGGTTCTGAGCTGTTAAAGCATCATGGCATCGTCGAGGTAACGAATGACATCGATGTTTTTGTTGAACCGGACCAGTTTGAAAAAATCGATCGCGTACTTAGTCGTGCTGGGGAGAAGAAACCATCAGATTCTCACGACGCATACGTAACGACCTACTTTGGAGAGTATATATTCGAGGGAACAGATGTGGACGTCATGTCTAGTTTCCGAATGAAGTGTACCGACGGAATCTATACGCATCCTTTCATTGAACCAGATGGACAATGGATGCACCTAGAAGAGTGGGTCGTCCTTTACACGGTCATCGGACGAGAGGATAAATTAGCGTCATTGCTCCGCTATTTCAAGACGCACAGTGTTAATGAAGGAATTGTTCAAGACTGTTTAAAACGAGCGCCACAATCGGTCATAGAAGGGGTGACAGAGCGTTTTGGAGAGGTGATGAAACGCTAGGTCGAGTTGACATGGGAGTTCGTTTGAAAAATAGTTCAATAAAAGAATGAATTTTTGCTTGCAAAAGCTCGCGAATCTTGTTACATTAGGGAACGTTGAGCAACTCATCAGACAACCAGCAACTTCAAAAATCTAATCTTGCATTCCATGACCAGATTAGATATAATGATTAAGTGTTTGTGCGAGTGGTGAGAGACTTTACAGCAGAAAACGGGTCCAATCGTTGATTTGCAATGATCGGATGCCTCTGCTGACACAAGCACGCTGCGTTGAAGCGGGAGGTTATGACACGCCAGGCAGCATTGCCATGGCCGGTGTGGAAATTTCCGCGGAGAATTGTCTATTTTTAAAGTAGGCGACAAAGGAGGGAAACAAACATGGCAAATGAAAAAATTCGTATTCGTTTAAAAGCATATGACCATCGCGTTCTCGATCAATCAGCTGAGAAGATCGTTGACACTGCGAAGCGTTCAGGTGCAAAGGTATCGGGTCCAATCCCGCTCCCAACTGAAAAATCGGTTTACACGATTCTTCGTGCGGTTCACAAGTACAAAGATGCTCGTGAGCAGTTCGAAATGCGTACACACAAACGCTTGATCGACATCGTAAACCCAACACCGAAAACAGTCGATTCGCTTATGCGTCTCGAGTTACCATCAGGTGTAGACATCGAAATTAAACTTTAATTCTTCATATAGTAGATACTAGCCAGAAGAGACAATTAATTATTAACAGGAGGTGTATCTCATGGCTAAAGGAATCTTAGGAACAAAACTTGGTATGACTCAAATCTTCAACGAAGCAGGCGAAGTTGTACCAGTAACAGTAGTTGCTGTAGAAGGTAACGTCGTTCTTCAACTTAAAACAGTTGACACAGACGGTTACGAAGCAGTTCAACTTGGTTTCGGAGACATCAAAGAATCACGTCAAAACAAACCATCAAAAGGTCACGCTGCGAAAGCAAACGCGACACCTAAGCGCTTCATCAAAGAAGTTCGTACTTCAGTAGAAGGATACGAAATCGGTCAAGAGATTAAGGCAGACATTTTCGCTGCAGGTGAATTAGTAGACGTAACAGGTACATCGAAAGGTAAAGGATTCCAAGGTGCGATCAAGCGTCACGGACAATCACGTGGACCAATGGCTCACGGTTCGCGCTACCACCGTCGTCCTGGTTCGATGGGTCCTGTCGCTCCTAACCGCGTATTTAAAGGGAAACTTCTTCCTGGTCAAATGGGTGGAGAGCGTAAAACAATTCAAAACCTTGAAGTCGTTAAAGTTGATGTGGAACGTGGCCTTCTCCTCGTGAAAGGTGCTATCCCAGGCGCTCGTAAATCGAACGTCATCATCAAATCAGCGGTCAAAGGTAACTAATTAACTGCACGGAAAGGAGGAATTACGAATGCCTAAAGTAGCTTTGCTTAACCAAACAGGTTCACAAGTTGGCGAAATCGAATTGGCAGAAGCCATCTTCGGAATCGAGCCAAACGAATCAGTACTTTACGACGCAATCGTCATGCAACAAGCATCACGCCGTCAAGGTACTCACGATACGAAAGGTCGCTCGGAAGTACGCGGTGGCGGCCGTAAACCATGGAAACAAAAGGGAACTGGTCGTGCGCGCCAAGGTTCTATCCGCTCACCACAATGGGTTGGTGGTGGTACAGTCTTCGGTCCAACACCACGTTCATACTCTTACAAACTTCCTAAGAAGGTTCGTCGTTTAGCACTTCTCTCGGCTCTTTCGTCGAAAGTACAAAACAACGAAATCATCGTCCTCGAAGGCCTTGCTTTCGATGCACCAAAAACAAAAGATATGGCTGCTGTACTCAACAGCTTATCAGTAGAACGTAAGGCTCTTGTAGTCACAGCGGACTACAATGAGACTATCGCTCTCGCAGCTCGTAACATCCCAGGAGTGACTGTGATCGACGCAGCAGGCGTAAACGTTCTTGACCTCGTTGCTAACGACAAAGTCATCTTCACTAAAGATGCGGTTGCGAAGGTAGAGGAGGTGCTTGCATAATGGCTCAAGCATACGATATCATCAAACGTCCGATCATCACTGAGCGTTCAGTTAGCCTCATGGAAGCTAACAAATACGTTTTCGAAATCGACGTAAAAGCGACTAAATCGCAAGTGAAACACGCTATCGAAACAATCTTCAACGTGAAAGTTGCTTCGGTAAACACAATGAACTACAAACCGAAAGCGAAACGTGTCGGTCGTCACTCTGGTTACACAGCTCGTCGTAAAAAAGCGATCGTAACCCTTGCTGAAGGCAACACAATCGACTTCCTCGGTTAATTAACTACCTTAGAAGAAAAGGAGGGAATCCTCGATGGCAATCAAAAAGTTTAAGCCGACCACTAACGGTCGTCGTAACATGACATCTCTCGACTTTGCAGAGATCACAACGAATCGCCCTGAAAAATCGTTAACTGAAAAGCTTTCGAAAAAAGGCGGACGTAACAACCAAGGTCGCTTGACTGTTCGTCACCAAGGTGGCGGTCACAAGCGTAAATACCGTATCATCGATTTCAAACGTAACAAAGATGGCGTTGCAGGACGCGTAGCAACGATCGAATACGATCCAAACCGTTCAGCAAACATCGCACTCATCAACTATGTAGATGGTGAGAAACGTTACATCCTCGCTCCTAAGGGCATCAAAGTAGGCATGGAAATCATGTCTGGTCCTGAAGCGGATATCAAAGTGGGGAACGCTCTTCCACTCGTAAACATCCCTGTCGGTACAACAATCCACAACATCGAGCTTAAGCCTGGTAAAGGCGGTCAGCTAGTTCGTGCGGCTGGTGCATCGGCACAAATCCAAGGACGTGACGGCAAGTACGTCATCGTTCGTCTTCAATCAGGTGAATCACGCTTGTTCCTCGGCACTTGCCGCGCGACAATCGGTTCAGTTGGTAACGAAGAACACGAACTCGTAAACATCGGTAAAGCAGGACGTTCACGTTGGTTAGGCAAACGCCCAACAGTACGTGGTTCTGTAATGAACCCGGTTGATCACCCACACGGTGGTGGTGAAGGTCGTGCGCCAATCGGTCGTTCGGGCCCACTTACTCCTTGGGGTAAACCAGCTCTTGGTCTTAAGACTCGTAAGAAAAACAAATCGAGCGACATGTACATCCTTCGTCGCCGTAAGAAATAATTACTACATGATTCTCGGGCGGTTCGAAAGGGCCGTTCCCGAATCATTCCAAAGGGAGGTTCTAACATGGGTCGCAGCTTGAAAAAAGGTCCATTCGCAGATCACCACTTACTCGCTAAAGTTGACAAACTCAACGAATCTGGTGAGAAGCAAGTCATCAAAACTTGGTCACGTCGCTCGACGATCTTCCCAGAATTCATGGGTCACACGTTCGGTGTGCACGATGGTCGTAAACACGTACCAGTATTCGTGACAGAAGACATGGTTGGTCACAAACTTGGTGAATTCGCTCCAACACGCACGTACAAAGGTCACGGATCAGACAAGAAAACGAAACGGTAATTTGAGGGGAGGTCAAATCCATGCAAGCTAAAGCATCAGCTAATATGGTCCGTCTTGCTCCTCGCAAAGCACGTCTCGTTGTAGACTTAATTCGCGGGAAACAAGTCGGCGAAGCGCTCTCTGTCCTTGCTCACACGAACAAGGCAGCATCGCCAGTCGTTGAAAAAGTATTAAAATCAGCGATTGCTAACGCAGAGCACAACTACGATATGAACATTGAGAACCTCGTTGTAACAGAAGCTTACGTAAACGAAGGTCCAACACTCAAACGCTTCCGCCCACGTGCGATGGGTCGCGCAAGCCGTATTAACAAACGCACAAGCCACATCCACATCGTGGTAACTGAGAAATAAGGAGGGATATGTAGTGGGTCAAAAGGTAAATCCGCACGGTCTTCGCGTTGGTGTTATCAAAGACTGGGATTCGCGTTGGTACGCTGAGAAAGACTACGCTGATCTCCTTCATGAAGACTTCGTTATTCGTGAATACATCGAAAACAAAATGAAGGATGCTAGTGTTTCTAAAGTTGAAATCGAACGCGCTGCAAACCGCGTGAACATTTCGCTTCACACTGCGAAGCCAGGTATGGTAATCGGTAAAGGTGGTTCTGAAATCGAATCACTCCGTAAACACATTACAAAAATCGCTGACGGAAAACGCGTTCACATCAACGTTGTTGAAGTGAAAAACGCTGACGCTGTTGCGAAGCTTGTAGCAGAAAACATTGCTCGTCAATTGGAAGGTCGCGTATCATTCCGTCGTGCAATGAAACAATCTATTCAACGTTCGATGCGTACTGGCATCAAAGGGATCAAAACAGAAGTTTCTGGTCGTCTTGGTGGCGCTGATATCGCTCGTTCAGAGAAGTACTCGGAAGGAACAGTTCCACTTCACACACTCCGTGCCGACATCGACTACGGAACAGCTGAAGCTGACACAACTTACGGTAAAATCGGCGTAAAAGTTTGGTTATACCACGGTGAAGTTCTTCCAACAAAAAACAACACAGCGAAAAACGCTGAATAATAAACACTCTTTCAGGAAGGAGGCAACACACTATGTTGTTACCTAAACGCGTGAAATATCGTCGTGTACACCGTGGTAAAATGCGCGGGAACGCTAAACGCGGCACAACTGTACACTTCGGTGAGTTCGGTCTCCAAGCTCTCGAAGCGAGCTGGATTACAAACCGTCAAATCGAATCAGCACGTATTGCAATGACACGTTATATGAAACGTGGTGGTAAAGTGTGGATCAAGATCTTCCCACACAAGCCGTACACTAAAAAGCCTCTCGAAGTCCGAATGGGTTCGGGTAAAGGTGCTCCAGAAGGCTGGGTAGCTGTAGTTAAGCCTGGCAAAGTAATGTTCGAAATCGCAGGTGTATCTGAGGAAGTGGCACGTGAGGCACTTCGTCTTGCATCGCACAAACTTCCAGTAAAATGTAAGTTCGTGAAACGTGAAGAAAATGGTGGTGATACGAATGAAAGCAACTGATCTCCGTCAATCAACAACTGAAGAGCTCAACGGTAAAGTGGGCGAGTGGAAAGAAGAACTCTTTAACCTTCGCTTCCAACTTGCTACAGGTCAGCTTGAGAATCCTGCTCGTATCCGTGAAGTACGCAAGTCGATTGCGCGTGCTAAAACGATTCTTCGTGAACGCGAACTCGGCATCAACAACGGCTAATTACATCGGATTCTTGAGAGGAGGTAACACTCATGGAACGCAACAACCGTAAAGTGTTCACTGGTCGCGTCGTGTCTGACAAAATGGACAAAACGATCGTCGTCGCAGTAGAAACAAAGGTTCGTCATAAACTTTATGGCAAACGTGTAAACTACACGAAGAAATATAAAGCACACGATGAGAACAACGTCGCTAAAGTGGGCGATATCGTTCGCATCGCGGAAACACGTCCTCTTTCTAAAGACAAACGTTTCCGTCTTGTAACAGTAGTAGAAGAATCAGTAATCATCTAATAACAGTTCGGATTTATTAAACATCCGGAGGGAGGTACACTCGCATGATTCAACAAGAATCTCGCTTGAAAGTAGCAGACAACTCTGGCGCGCGTGAACTGTTGACAATTAAAGTCCTCGGTGGTTCTGGTCGTAAGACTGCAAACATCGGTGACATCATCGTCGCAACGGTAAAACAAGCAACACCAGGTGGCGTTGTTAAAAAAGGTGACGTTGTCAGAGCAGTTGTCGTTCGTACAAAACGCGGCGCTCGTCGTAAAGATGGTTCGTACATCCGTTTCGATGAGAACGCAGCAGTCATTATCAAAGATGACAAGAGCCCACGCGGCACACGGATCTTCGGGCCAGTTGCACGTGAACTTCGTGAAAAAGAATTCATGAAGATCGTTTCGTTGGCACCGGAAGTACTTTAATTTCCAATTTCAATCCTATAAGGAGGTGCGCAAACGATGCATGTTAAAAAAGGCGATACAGTCCAGGTAATGTCTGGTAAAGATAAAGGCAAGCAAGGGGTTATCCTCAAAGCTATGCCAAGCAAAAACCGCGTAGTGGTTGAAGGCGTAAACGTGATGAAAAAACACGCGAAACCTTCACAAGCGAATCCACAAGGCGGGATCCTTGAGATCGAAGCACCAATTCACGTCTCGAACGTAATGCCACTCGACCCTAAAACTGGCAAACCAACTCGTGTTGGTTTCAAAGTAGTCGATGGTAAAAAAGTTCGTGTCGCGAAATCGGGCGAATCACTCGATAAATAAGAAGAACGTGACGAAAGGAGGTCCATTCGACTATGAACCGTTTGCAAGAGAAGTATAAAAGCGACATCGTGAAAGCGATGATGGATAAATTCAACTATGACTCGGTCATGCAAGTACCGAAAGTCGAAAAGATTGTCATCAACATGGGTGTAGGTGACGCTGTTTCGAACTCGAAAGCACTTGATATGGCAGTTGAAGAATTAACAATTCTTTCAGGTCAAAAACCACTCGTAACGAAAGCGAAGAAATCAATCGCTGGTTTCAAACTTCGTGAAGGTATGCCAATCGGTGCGAAGGTTACACTTCGTGGCGAGCGCATGTACGATTTCCTCGACAAATTGGTAACTGTTTCACTTCCACGTGTACGTGACTTCCGCGGTGTATCGAAGAAAGCATTCGACGGACGCGGTAACTACACGCTTGGCGTGAAAGAGCAACTTATTTTCCCTGAGATCGATTACGATAAAGTATCTAAAGTACGCGGTATGGACATCGTTGTTGTTACAACAGCAAACACAGACGAAGAAGCACGTGAATTGCTCACACTTCTCGGTATGCCATTCCAAAAATAATCTAGAGGGAGGTCGACAACATGGCTAAAAAGTCAATGGTGAATCGCGAACTTAAACGCGAGAAACTCGTTGCCCAGTACGCTGAAAAGCGTGCGAAGTTGAAAGCTGAAGGCGATTATATCGGACTCAGCAAATTGCCACGTAACTCGTCACCTGTACGCTTGCACAACCGTTGCAGCATCACAGGTCGTCCGCATGGTTACATGGGTAAATTCGGGATCAGCCGTATCAAGTTCCGTGATCTTGCATACAAAGGTCAAATCCCTGGTGTTAAAAAAGCAAGCTGGTAATCCACTAACAGTGTGAAAGGAGGTACATCGCATGGTAATGACAGACCCTATTGCAGATATGCTTACACGTATCCGTAACGCTAACATGGTTCGCCATGAAAAAATGGAGCTTCCAGCTTCGAACATTAAACGTGAGATCGCTGAAATCCTTAAGCGTGAAGGTTTCATTCGCGATGTTGAATATATCGAGGACGCTAAACAAGGTACACTTCGTCTTTTCCTTAAATATGGAGCAAGCAACGAACGTGTAATCACTGGTCTCAAACGTATTTCGAAACCAGGTCTTCGCGTATACGCAAAAGCTGATGAAGTACCTAAAGTACTCGGAGGACTCGGGATCGCAGTTCTTTCGACATCTAAAGGTCTTATGACTGATAAAGAAGCTCGCCAACAACAAGTCGGCGGCGAAGTGCTCGCCTACATCTGGTAAGTCACTTTTCTAACAAGAACGGAGGTGTAATCAATGTCACGTATTGGTAAAAAACCAGTTACGATTCCTGCTGGCGTTACTGTAACAGTTGCTAATGACAACACGGTCACAGTAAAAGGTGCTAAAGGTGAACTTTCGCTTTCAGCTAACCCGGCATTGGAAATCAAAGTTGAAGAGAACGAATTGACGGTTGTTCGTCCAGACGAATCGAAAGAAAGCCGTACAATTCACGGTACGACACGTGCCCTTATTGCCAACATGGTACAAGGTGTGTCGAACGGATTCCAAAAAACACTTGAGATCTCGGGGGTTGGTTACCGTGCTACGAAGCAAGGTAACAAACTCGTCCTCAACCTCGGCTACTCGCACCCAATCGAGTACGTTGCTGAGGAAGGTATCGAAATCGAAGTTCCTTCAAACACGCAAATCATCGTAAAAGGGATTAACAAAGAGCGCGTCGGTCACGTTGCTGCTCAAATCCGCTCGTACCGTGCTCCAGAACCTTACAAAGGTAAAGGTGTTCGTTACTCTGATGAACGTATTCGCCGTAAAGAAGGTAAGACTGGTAAGTAATTCGTCACGAAATGAACGGAAAGGAGTGGCATAAATGATCACAAAGGCAGATAAAAATGCAGTTCGTAAAAAACGTCATGCTCGCGTACGTCGTACGATCACGGGGACAGCAGCTCGTCCACGTTTGAACGTATTCCGTTCGAGCAAGCACATTTACGTTCAACTTATCGATGACGCGGCACAAACAACGCTTGTGTCTGCATCTTCGAAAGATAAAGCTCTCGATCTTACAAATGGCGGTAACGTTGAAGCAGCGAAAGCTGTTGGTAAACTTGCTGCAGAACGTGCACTCGAGAAAGGTATCGACACAGTTGTGTTCGACCGTGGTGGATACCTCTATCATGGCCGCGTCAAAGCTGTTGCAGAAGCAGCTCGTGAAGCAGGTCTTAAATTCTAATAAAAAGGAGGGGACACTCGATGCGCCAGTTAGACGTTAACATGGAACAACTTGAAGAACGCGTTGTTACCGTAAACCGCGTCGCGAAAGTCGTAAAAGGTGGCCGCCGCTTCCGTTTTGCTGCTCTCGTAGTCGTAGGTGACAAAAATGGTCACGTCGGTTTCGGTACAGGTAAGGCACAAGAGGTGCCAGAAGCGATTCGCAAGGCTATTGAAGCCGCTAAGAAAAACATGGTACAAGTACCTATGGTTGGTACAACAATTCCACACGAAATCACAGGAGTATTCGGAGCAGGTCGTGTATTCATGAAACCAGCTTCTGAAGGTACTGGGGTTATCGCTGGTGGTCCAGTTCGTGCGGTGCTCGAACTTGCAGGTGTAGGTGACATCCTTTCGAAATCGTTAGGTTCAAACACACCGATCAACATCGTCCGTGCGACGGTACAGGGCTTGACTGAGCTCAAAAAAGCAGAGGAAGTTGCTAAACTACGTGGTAAAAGCGTAGAAGAACTTCTTAACTAAGGGAGGGAACTAGACATGGCGAAACTCGCAATCACCCTCACACGCAGCACAATTGGTCGTCCGGAAGGTCAGCGTGTTACTGTACGTACACTCGGTCTTCGCAAAATGCATCAAACGGTCGTTGTCCCAGACAACGTCGCGATGCGCGGTATGATCAACAAAGTGTCGCACCTTGTGACTGTAAAAGAAATCAACGAATAATAAAGATTTTAATAAATAAGGAGGTGCCACTATGAAACTCCATGAATTGAAGCCAACTCCAGGTTCACGTCACGAACGTAACCGTGTCGGTCGCGGTATGGCGACTGGTAACGGTAAAACTTCTGGTCGTGGACACAAAGGTCAAAAAGCTCGTTCGGGCGGTGGCGTTCGTCCAGGATTTGAAGGTGGACAAAACCCACTTTACCGTCGTCTTCCAAAACGCGGTTTCAACAACCCAACTCGTAAAGAGTACGCGGTTGTTTCCCTAGACACGCTTAACCGTTTCGAAGCAGGTACTGAAGTTACTCCAGAACTCTTAATCGAGACTGGTGTTGTCAGCTCTGCTAAAGACGGAATCAAGGTCCTTGCTAACGGCAAGCTTGAAACTAAATTGACTGTAAAAGCCAACAAGTTCTCGGGTGCAGCGAAAGAAGCAATCGAAGCAGCTGGCGGTACAGTTGAGGTGATCTGATGTTTCAGACGATCTCCAATATGTGGCGCGTGAAAGATATTCGACAGCGTATTCTCTTCACACTCGCAATCATCATCATTTTCCGCATCGGGGCTCATATCCCGGTGCCGATGGTGAATACGGATGTGTTGCGTTTTGACTCAGGAGGTCTTCTTGACTTCTTGAACTTGTTTGGAGGAAATGCTTTACAGAACTTCTCCTTGTTCGCAATGGGGATCATGCCGTACATTACGGCATCGATCGTTGTGCAACTTTTACAAATGGACGTCGTTCCAAAGTTTGCCGAATGGGCTAAACAAGGAGAGGCGGGCCGTAAAAAGTTAGCGACGGTCACGCGCTATGGGACGATCATCTTAGGCTTTGTCCAAGCGACTTCACTGTCGTTTGGATTTAACCGCCTCTACCCAGGTCTCGTCAATGAGACGTGGGGAACGGCAACTTACTTTGTGATCGCGATTGTACTCACTGCGGGTACAGCGTTCTTGATGTTCCTTGGTGAAATGACAACGGAGAAAGGTGTTGGGAATGGTATTTCCATCATTATCTTCGCCGGTATCGTCGCCGGGTTCCCAAGAATCTTCACGCAGATTTATGAAACAAAACTCCAAAACGCTGGAGATGCATTGTTCATTAATATCGTTTACTTGGTTGTATTGGCACTTGTTATTTTGGCTGTGACGGTTGGGATCATTTATGTTCAACAAGCGGCACGCAAAATTCCAATCCAATATGCAAAACGCACGGCGAACCGTACCCCAGTGGGCGGTCAGTCAACGCACTTGCCAATCAAACTAAACGCAGCAGGTGTTATCCCGGTTATCTTCGCGATTTCCTTCATGGTAACACCACCAACTGTTGCAAGCTTCATTGCTTCGCCGGAGACAACGCAAAAATTACAGACGTACTTTGACACGACGGCGCCAATCGGAATGTCGATTTACGTTGCGTTAATCATTGCGTTTGCCTACTTCTATACATTTATTCAGGTCAACCCTGAGCAAATGGCAGAAAACCTGCAGAAGCAAGGTGGTTATATTCCTGGGATTCGTCCTGGGGCGCAAACAGAACAGTACATCACGAAGTTGCTGTATCGATTGACTTTCTTCGGAGCGATCTTCTTATCGCTCGTGGCGATCATGCCGACAATCTTCATTAAGCTTGCCGG
Organism: Exiguobacterium sp. N5; assembly: GCF_025842465.1. Classification (GTDB taxonomy): domain Bacteria; phylum Bacillota; class Bacilli; order Exiguobacteriales; family Exiguobacteriaceae; genus Exiguobacterium; species Exiguobacterium profundum. The sequence continues at coordinate 10,655 of NZ_JAPAEP010000006.1, read as the reverse complement.
TCTTCCAACTTCCGTTCAAATCGGAGGAACGAGCTTGTTGATCGTCATCGGGGTAGCCCTCGAAACGATGAAACAAATCGAAAGTCAACTTGTAAAACGACACTATAAAGGCTTTATCCGTTAAAGCGGAAGGAAGGGTTGACCCTTCCTTCCTGTCGTGTTTACAAGCCCTTCGTGAAAATCAAAACTGGAGGCTAACCGAGATGAATCTAGTACTCATGGGCTTACCGGGTGCTGGGAAAGGGACTCAAGCTGCTAAAATCGTAGAAGAGTACCAAATCCCTCACATTTCGACAGGCGACATGTTTCGTGCGGCAATCAAAGGCGGAACGCCACTCGGTAAAGAAGCCAAGTCATTCATGGATAAAGGTGAACTCGTACCGGACGAGGTAACAATCGGAATCGTACGTGAACGCCTTAGCCAAGATGACACAGAAAAAGGTTTCTTACTCGATGGATTCCCGCGTACTGTTGCTCAAGCAGAGGCACTCGAAAGTTTGCTTAAAGATTTGGGGAAACAGATTGACCACGTCGTCAACATCGATGTGGATGCGGAAATTCTCGTTCCACGCTTGACAGGTCGTTGGATCTGCCCAACGTGTGGTGCGACATATCACGTGATCTTCAACCCACCAAAAGTGGAAGGCATCTGTGATGTGGATGGGTCGGCACTCATGCAACGTGAAGACGATAAAGAGGAAACGGTTCGCCGTCGCCTTGACGTCAACATCGAGCAATCGAAACCACTCATTGACTTTTACGCTGAAAAAGGGTATCTTCGTACATTGGATGGAGATCGTCCAATCGATGTCGTATATGCCGATGTCAAAGCATTACTCGGTGATACTGAATGATCATCACGAAGACGCCTCGTGAAATTGCGATTATGCGTGAGGCTGGGCAAATTGTTGCTCGAACGCACCAGGTGCTCAAACAGCACATTAAACCAGGAATCACGACGCTTGAGCTCGACCGGATTGCGGAAGATTACATTCGCAGCCAAGGTGCGACGCCATCGTTCAAAGGCTATAACGGTTTTACCGGTAGTGTTTGTGCTTCGGTGAACGAAGAGCTTGTTCATGGCATTCCAGGAAAACGGGTATTGAAAGATGGAGATATTATCTCAATCGACATCGGTGCCTACTATAATGGATACCATGGAGATTCCGCTTGGACTTATCCAGTGGGAACAATCACAGAAGAGACACAGCGGCTACTTGACGTAACCGAAGAAAGTCTGTATAAAGGATTGGAGCACGCCAAGGCTGGAGGGCGATTGACAGATATTTCGCATGCGATTCAAGCATATGTTGAATCACATGACTTTTCTGTCGTCCGCGAATACGTCGGTCATGGTGTTGGACAAAATTTGCACGAAGAACCGCAAATTCCACACTATGGTCCACCGGGGAAAGGGCCGCGCCTGAAGACTGGGATGACGTTAGCCATTGAACCAATGGTTAATGCTGGTCAACGCTATGTTCGAACACTGGCTGATAACTGGACAGTTGTCACCGTGGACGGTAGCATGTGCGCCCACTTTGAGCACACCATCGCCATCACAGACGATGGATACGAGATTTTAACGAAACTCGATTCCGGTGAATGAGGCTCTATTGTTTCATACTGATCCGTTCTGGATCCTTCTCTCACAGTAGATGGCAATAGATCGTCTGTGCTCCTAAAGATTTTCATATAGAAAGGGGAATAAATGATGGCGAAACAAGATGTCATTGAAGTGGAAGGCACTGTTGTCGAACCACTTCCGAACGCAATGTTTAAAGTGGAGTTAGAAAACGGCCACACGGTGCTCGCGCACGTCTCAGGGAAAATTCGGATGCACTACATTCGGATCCTTCCAGGTGACCGCGTAACTGTTGAGTTGTCTCCATACGACTTGACTCGCGGGCGGATTACGTACCGTTATAAGTAACTCCGATTTTTCCAGGAGGAGGGTATACTCATGAAAGTAAGACCGTCGGTAAAACCGATTTGCGAAAAATGTAAAGTTATTCGCCGTAAGGGTAAAGTAATGGTAATTTGCGAAAACCCGAAACACAAACAAAAACAAGGTTAATTTCAGAGGAGGTGCACACATGGCACGTATTGCTGGTGTAGATATTCCACGCGAAAAACGTATCGTTATTTCGCTCACATACATCTATGGTATTGGTAAAACAAAAGCACAAGAAATTTTGAAGGCTGCTAACGTATCTGAAGAGACACGCACACGCGACCTTACTGAAGATGAACTCAACCGTATCCGTGAAGCAATTGACGGAATCAAAGTTGAAGGTGACCTTCGTCGTGAAGTTTCACTTAACATCAAACGTTTGATCGAGATCGGCGCATACCGCGGTATCCGTCATCGCCGTAGTCTCCCTGTTCGCGGTCAAAACACGAAGAACAACTCGCGTACTCGTAAAGGCCCACGCCGTACAGTAGCGAACAAGAAGAAGTAAAGGAGGGAATTGAACAATGGCGAAACGTAAGCAAAACGTACGTTCTAAACGTAAAGTTAAAAAACATGTTGAAGTCGGTGTGGTACACATCCGTTCTACATTCAACAACACAATCATCACAATCACTGATACGCAAGGTAACGCGATCTCATGGGCTACTTCTGGTAACCTTGGATTTAAAGGATCACGTAAATCGACTCCGTTCGCAGCGCAAATGGCTGCTGAAACTGCAGCGAAAGTTGCAATGGACAACGGTATGCGTACAGTAGAAGTTAACGTTAAAGGTCCTGGTGCTGGACGTGAAGCGGCTATCCGTGCGCTCCAAGCTACTGGTCTCGAAGTTACTGCAATCCGTGACGTAACTCCAGTTCCGCACAACGGTTGCCGCCCTCCGAAACGTCGCCGCGTATAATCGCTTGAGCGTGTGAGGGGTTTACCTAGCACGACAGCTTATACTTTAGCAGCTCAAACTGCACGGCAGGATATACTCAAGGAGGGGTTCAGATGATCGAGATTGAAAAACCAAAGATCGAAACGGTCGAAATCAGCGAGGACGCTACGTTTGGTAAATTCGTAGTAGAACCGCTTGAACGTGGATATGGCACTACTCTCGGTAACTCACTACGTCGAATTCTATTGTCATCGCTCCCAGGTGCAGCGGTAACAGCGGTTCAAATCGATGGCGTGCTTCACGAGTTCTCTACGATTGACGGTGTTGTCGAAGACGTCACTCAAATCGTACTCAACCTCAAGAAGTTGGCACTCAAAGTGTACTCGGAAGAAGAGAAAACGCTTGAGATTAACGTTTCAAGTGCCGGTGCTGTCACTGCGGCAGACATTACCCATGATAGCGACGTTGAAATCTTGAATCCTGAGCTCCACATCGCGACTCTCGCTGACAATGCGACGCTTCGCATGCGTTTGACTGCTCGCCGTGGTCGTGGTTACGTCCAGGCAGAAGATAACAAACGTGATGATATGCCGATTGGGGTCATTCCAATCGATTCGATCTATACACCGATTCAACGCGTGAACTACGAAGTAGATAAAACACGTGTCGGTCAAGACGCTAGCTTCGATAAGCTTTTGTTAGACGTGTGGACAGATGGTTCAATTCGTCCGGAAGAAGCTGTATCATTAGGGGCTAAAATTTTGACTGAACACTTGAACATCTTCGTTGGTTTGACAGATGAGGCTCTCAACGCAGAAATCATGGTCGAGAAAGAAGAAGACCAAAAAGAAAAAGTACTCGAAATGACGATTGAAGAACTCGATCTCTCAGTTCGTTCGTACAACTGCTTGAAGCGCGCTGGCATCAACACTGTTCAAGAACTCGCAAACAAATCAGAGGAAGAGATGATGAAAGTTCGTAACCTCGGACGTAAATCACTCGAAGAAGTTCAACACAAGTTGGACGAACTCGGTTTGGGCTTGCGTAAAGAAGACTAAGTTCAACCGAAGGAGGGAAATGTAATGGCTTATTCGAAACTTGGCCGTACAAGCTCGCAACGCAAGGCGCTTTTGCGTGATCTTGCAACTGACCTAATCATCAACGAGCGCATTCAAACAACTGAACAAAAAGCGAAAGAACTTCGCCCAGTCGTTGAAAAATTGATCACTCTTGGGAAACGTGGCGATCTTCATGCCCGTCGTCAAGTAGCTTCATTCGTTCGCAAGGAGAACGCTGGAGAAAAAGACGCAATCCAAAAATTGTTCGAAGACGTGGCACCACGCTACGCTGAACGTCAAGGTGGATACACGCGCATCATGAAAGTCGGCCCACGCCGCGGTGATGGTGCAGAAGTTGTAATCATCGAACTCGTCTAATTCATTAGGCAGTCAACAGGGCATGCGGTGACGTATTGCCCTGTTTCCACATCAGAAAGGAGTCGACCTATGGAATCACAAATTATGGTACGGGATGTCGTATTTCATTACCCTGGACAGTCTGAGCCGGCGCTTAACGGCCTATCGCTCGATGTATATAAAGGGGAATGGCTTGCGATTGTCGGCCATAATGGTTCTGGCAAGTCGACACTGACGAAGTTGTGGAACGGACTTCTCATTCCTGAACAGGGGGAAGTTCGCGTCGAGACACTCGATCCGTCGAACGCCACAGACGTGTGGGACGTTCGAACGCGAATCGGGGTCGTCTTTCAAAATCCCGACAATCAATTTGTCGGGGCGACCGTGCGCGATGATGTGGCATTTTCTCTCGAAAACATGGGACTTCCACGTCAAGAAATGGTTCGTCGAATTGATGACAGTCTAGCGCGCGTTGGATTATCGGAACTAGCGGACCGTGAACCGCATCAGTTATCCGGTGGACAAAAGCAGCGCGTTGCGATAGCTGCGGCTCTCGCAATGCGCCCGCGTGTCCTCGTGCTCGATGAAGCGACCTCCATGCTCGACCCGATTGGGCGACAAGAGGTATTACAAACGGTACGACAGCTCGTCTCGGAAGGGATGACCGTTGTCGCCATTACACACGAGCTCGACGAAGTGTTGTTTGCTGACCGTATCATTGCATTGTCGAAAGGCAAGATTGCGATGACCGGCACACCTGAAGACGTGTTTCAACATCCAGATACGCTTCGTGACATTCAACTAGATGTCCCGTTTATCGTTCGGATGCAACTCGAACTGAAGGCACGTGGCATTCCACTCGATCGTCTGATGCTACAACATTCGGAGTTGGTGAACCATCTATGCCGATACGCATTGAAGAAGTAACATATCAATACCAAATGAATACTCCGTTTGAACGAACCGCGCTGCGCGATGTGAATGTAACCATTCCGTCGGGAGCGCTTGTTGCGTTTCTTGGGCATACTGGCTCAGGGAAATCGACACTCGTTCAACATATGAACGGCTTATTGCGCCCGACTGACGGACGTGTGGTGGTCGATGATATCATTGTCACCCCGATTCGGACGCGCCGTGACAAGAAACAGAATCTTTTGCCGCTTCGGCGTCGCGTTGGGCTCGTCTTTCAATATCCAGAGCACCAATTGTTTGAAGAGACGGTCGAACGCGACGTCATGTTCGGTCCGCGCAACTTTGGCGCGACAGATGCCGAAGCGAAAGAGCGAGCCCACGAGGCCCTTCGTCTCGTCGGCTTGGATGAAACGTTATGGGACCGTTCGCCGTTTGATCTTTCAGGAGGGCAGATGCGCCGTGTCGCGATTGCAGGTGTTTTAGCGAGCCGGCCTGATGTGCTCATTGTCGATGAACCGACAGCGGGTCTCGACCCAATTGGGAGACGAGACATGCTCGCCTTATTCAAACGTTTACGAGAAGAGTTGAACCTTACGTTGATCCTTGTCTCGCATGACATGGATGATGTACTCGCCTATGCGGAGCGCGTCATCGTGATGGAGCGTGGTCAGGTGGCGTTTGATGGAGACCCGTTTGAATTGTTCCAAGACGAGGTACTGGTGCGACGTCTCCAGCTCGACATCCCGCACGTCTTACGATTCGCTCGTGACATGGCACCGGTTCTTGGAGAAACGTCCATCCCGCTCGTACGAACCGAGAGCGAGCTGGCGGATTGGGTGGCGGAACGGCTGAAAGGGGGAGCGACATGATTATCGGTCAATATATACCCGGACATTCGTGGCTTCATTCCCTTGATGCGCGTGCCAAGACGCTCTTCATTTTAGGATTCATCCCAGTTGTTTTTTTAGCTGACAACTTATGGACGAATTTGTTTTTACTCGCGTTCACGTTGTTTGCGGTCAAACTGTCACAGTTATCGTGGCGCTATTTATGGAACGGTCTTCGCATGATCTTATTTTTGATCGTCTTCACGTTGATCTTACAACTGTTATTCAATCGAGACGGGACACTTCTATTCGAATTAGGACCGATTGCGATTTATTCGGAAGGAATTCGAATGGGGCTGATTGTCTCGCTTCGCTTCTTTTATCTCGTCATGTTGACGACACTCGTGACGTTGACGACGACACCGATGGAATTGACCGATTCGATTGAAGCGGGGCTACGGCCATTCGAACGGATTCGTGTGCCGGCCCACGAAATTGCGTTGATGCTTTCCATTTCACTCCGTTTCCTACCGACGCTTGCGGATGAGACGGACCGGATTATGAAAGCTCAGCAGGCGCGTGGGGTCGATTTGATGAGTGGACCTTGGAAATCCCGTCTAAAAGGGGTTATCCCTCTTTTGATTCCATTGTTCATTTCTGCGTTTAAGCGTGCTGAGGACCTCGCTACGGCTATGGAAGCCCGTGGTTACCGAGGAGGAGAAGGGCGGACGAGGTTGCGTGAAATGGAATGGCAAATGCGTGACACAGCCGTATTACTCATCTTTATCGCGTTGACGCTCATTTTGTTTGGATTGAGAGGGATTGGATGAGACGAATTAAACTGATTGTCGCCTATGATGGGACACATTATGCGGGATATCAAGTGCAGCCGAATGGCAATACCATTCAAGCGGAGATTGAATCTGTCTTGGCACGTATGCATCGATATCCGGTAAAAATCGTCGCCTCAGGTCGTACAGACGCTCGTGTCCATGCTTTAGGACAGGTGATTCACTTTGACACGTCGTTAGAGATGCCCGCTGAGCGCTTCGTCAAAGCGTTAAACGCCATGCTACCAGACGATATCCTCGTTAAACAGGCGGAAGAAATAGACGATACGTTCCACGCACGTTACGGTGCGAAGCGAAAAGAGTATCGCTATCATATCCGTCAGACCGAGGATCCGTTTCGTCGGCACTATGCTGCGACCGTGACGTATAAGCTGAGCCTTGAGGCGATGCGTCAAGCGATGGAGCGGTTGATTGGGACCCACGACTTTACGTCGTTCTCTGTGACAAAGGCAGAAGTCGAAGATCGGGTCCGTACTATCTATGAAGCAGAAGTGCTCGAGATGGGAGACGAGATCATATTCCGTTTCGTTGGATCAGGTTTTCTATACAACCAAGTCCGCATCATGGTAGGGACGGTCATCGAGGTAGGGAGAGGCAAGTATCAGCCCGCAGATATCACACAAATGCTAGGGGCGAAGGACCGCCGCGTAGCGGGGATTACCGCCCCCCCACACGGTTTGTATTTGTGGAATGTGAATTATGAAAAAGTAGATTGACATTCCCCTTATAAAATCGTATTATATTCATTGGCATTTCATTTTCAAATTTAGAGATGAACCACAATCTTAGCCCCGTAAACTAGGATTATGATAAAGCATCAAAAAATTAAGTGAACAGACATTTCTAGGAGGTATTCCACATGCGCACAACATTCATGGCTAAAGCATCTGAAGTAGAACGCAAATGGCTCCTTATCGACGCAGAAGGCAAAACACTTGGTCGTTTGACTAGTGAAGTAGCTTCACTTCTTCGCGGTAAGCACAAGCCGACTTTCACACCACACGTTGATTGCGGAGACCACGTCATCATCATCAACGCTGAGAAAATCAAATTGACTGGTAACAAATTGAATGACAAGATCTACTACCGTCATTCAGGTCATCCAGGCGGTTTGAAATCACAAACTGCAAAAGAGCTTCTCGCAAAACGTCCAGAGCGTATGCTTGAACTCGCGATCAAAGGGATGCTTCCAAAAGGATCACTCGGTCGTCAACAATTCAACAAACTCCACGTTTACGCTGGAGCTGAACACAAGCACGAAGCACAAAAACCAGAAGTTTACGAACTTCGCGGTTAATCGAGACACAGGGAGGAACTAAACGATGGCAGATGTACGTTACTACGGAACAGGCCGCCGCAAACACTCGGTGGCTCGCGTTCACCTCGTTGCAGGTGACGGTAAAGTTGTTGTAAATGGCCGCGATATCTCAGAATACTTCGGTCATGAGACTTTGATCATGATGGCTAAATCACCACTCGTATTGACTGAAACAGAAGGTAAATACGATGTAATCGTTAACGTTAACGGTGGTGGATACACTGGACAAGCTGGAGCAATTCGCCACGGCGTATCACGTGCGCTTCTTCAAGCGGACCCAGAATTCCGTCCAAGCCTCAAAGAAAAAGGCTTCTTAACTCGTGACGCTCGTATGAAAGAACGTAAAAAATACGGTCTTAAAGCAGCACGTCGCGCACCACAATTCTCGAAGCGTTAATCTTCGCGATGTGGTTCGAACTCTCCATCCTTTCGGGTGGAGAGTTTTTTGTTTGAAATAGTCGATTCCGAACCCGTCAAGAAAACGCTTTTTTTGATATACTGATATCGAAACAGTTAGAAGGGGGAAGCAATATGCTTACAGTAGAGCAAGTACGCGAGGAATTGGCGGGGCTTGTTGATCCGACGATCAACCGAACGCTTGGAGATACAGCAGGAGTAAAAGACATTCGAATCAAAGAAGACTATGTCAGTGTAAAAGTGGCACTCGGACAAACAGGGAGCGGGGAACAGCTTCAGTTACAACAAGAAATCGTCACGTTGCTCAAGGGGAAAGGCTTTAAGACGGTCGGGCTTCGCTTTGAGGCATTGAATGATGAAAGTTTGAAAGAGGCGACGAAACCGGCAATCCTCCGTGAAAACTCAGGGACGACGTTTATCGCCATCGCTTCTGGTAAGGGTGGCGTAGGAAAATCGACAGTATCCGTCAACTTGGCTGTCGCGCTTGCGCGAGCGGGTAAAAAGGTCGGTTTGATTGATGCGGATATTTACGGCTTCAGTGTTCCAGATATGCTCGGCATCGAGGAACGACCGGTTGTTCGCGGCGAGAAGATCATTCCAGTCGAGCGTTTTGGCGTAAAAGTCATCTCAATGGGATTCTTCGTTGAAGACAATGCGCCGGTCATCTGGCGTGGACCGATGCTCGGGAAGATGTTAAATAACTTCTTCAATGACGTCGAGTGGGGCGATCTTGACTATCTCTTGCTCGACTTACCGCCGGGAACGGGGGATGTCGCGCTCGATATCCATTCGATGCTCCCATCATGTCAGGAATTGATTGTCACGACACCTCATGCGACAGCAGCATTCGTTGCGGCTCGTGCCGGAGCGATGGCAATCAAAACGAACCACAAACTATTAGGTATTATTGAAAACATGGCTTATTTCGAAAGTAAGCTAACTGGTGAAAAAGAATACGTATTCGGTTACGGTGGTGGAGAAAAGCTTTCAGAAGCATTGAAGAGTAAGCTACTTGCTCAAATCCCGCTCGGCCAACCGTACGACAATGAAGAGGACTTTGCACCTTCTGTCTATCGGGATGGACATCCGTTCGAGCATACGTATGATGAGTTGGCGCAAGCAGTCATTAAACAAATAGAAGGGTGAATCGGTGAGAGATGAAAGTACAAGGTTTTTTACGTTTGTTTTGGACAACGCTCGTATTCGGGACGTTGTTCGGGTTCCTGATGAATTTATTGGCGAACCCGGGTTATTTGGTCAGTCAGTCCTGGGAGGCAATTGTCACGGCGCTTAGTTATTCGAGTACATGGACGGGAATCAGCATGATGGGTTTCTTTGCCTATTTGATTATTCATCGGGTCGGACTCGACTTGTTTAGAGGGCCACGTCTATGGAATCGCGTTCAAGTGTTACTAATCGCTTTTGCGATTTTTGATGCCGTCTACTTACGGATGCTCGCATTCGGTAATGATCACATGTGGCGTTATATCGGTGAGATGCTTGTGTTACTCATTGTCGCTTGGGTCGTTGCTGCGAGTAAGGCGAAACAAACAAATAGGAGTGCTTTCATCCCGACACTTTTCTTAATGACTGTCATTACGTTAATTGAATGGATTCCAGCTCTGCAAACAACGGACGAGATTCCATTGCTCTGGCCGGCACTAGCCACATTGGTGTTTGCGAACGCTTATCAGGTATTAATGCTTCATCGCTTCCAACAGACAGGACAAGCGGTTCAAGTCGCTTCACCCGAAGTTAGAAAGAAAAAAACGAAGAAACAGATGTCGTCTAAATCATCGTAAAAAGTAAATGGTTGTGTGGATAATCCGAAGTGTTTTGGGTGATCCGCCAACCATTTTTTATTCATTTCAACAAAACAAAGAAAAATTAAAGTTTTTTTAGAAAAATAGTTGACGGTTTTTTAGGATGCTGATATATTAATAAACGTCGCTGATGTTGTTCACGAAACAAACTTCAGGAAGCGAAAAAAATAATAAAAAGTGGTTGACTTTAATAAGTCAAATCGCTATTATTAAAAAGTCGCTAACACGACAACGATTGG